>CAZZJR010000009.1:23293-39302 GCA_964654585.1 uncultured Bdellovibrionales bacterium | reverse complement strand
CTGCAAGGTTTGAGGGGGAGCGCATGGGAACACTCAATGAGAAGAGGTACGCTTCGCAGCGGGACGAGGTGCCCGAAGAGGTCGAGCAAGAAAGCTTCTTTCACCGGCGGTCCGTGCTCCTCTCTGTATTCCTGGTCGGCTTAGTGTTCGTAATCGCCGTCCCAACCCTCCTGCTCAGTGTGGGGTTCACTGACGACTGCAACTCGGGCAATTCCTTGATCGATAACGCGTGCATGAGCCTCAAGCGTCGAGAGGAGGAGGGACGGGTAAAGAAAGACAGGATCAACATTCGGCCAAAAAAGCAGCCCTTCAAGTTCGTTGAGAAGCCCAGCGCCGGTATCGGCAGCTTGAGCGAAACGCCACAATAGTCAGCATCTGTGCCAACGGCTCGACCAGCCAGTCTCCGCCCAAAAAAAAGAGCCCCACAGGCGGACTCTTCTGTGCGTGAGGAGAGCTTACACCAGGGAGCATAGGCGCTCCCTGGCTGACGTTCCTACTGCTGGCTCAACACCTGAGGAACCTGCGCTGCTGATCCGGAATCCGGGAGCCCCGCTGGAGAGGAGCCCTGCACCCGGTTTTCGAGCGCAGCGTCTGCTTTCTGCGGAACGTTACCTCTCGCTTCGGGCAAAGAAGGTGCGGTCGGAACACTCCAGTTCGACTCTTCTTGTATCCAGCGCTGGCGCAACGAATCCATCCCCTGTGGCATCTGGTCGGTGTACCCTACTGGCTTGACCGGGATGCGCTCAAGCGAGCCCACCGTGGAACCCGTTCGGAGCAGCTTCGATAGCTCGGCGGTCTTAGACATCTCAACCGATCCTGCCGAGAGCACCAAGGATGTCGAGGGCTGCACAAGCCGGGCGTTCACATACACACGCTCTGGGGAGACAACGTACGTTCCGACAACAACCGCAGCGAGACTACGCTGTGGTCGTACCGCGCGAACATCACGCGAGAGCGCGAACTCACCCGAAGAGTCGAGGAACTGCAGCGCATCGGAGTGGCGCAGCTCAATAACGTCGAAGCCCTTCATCGCAAGCTCACTCATGAGCTGCTCCCCCACCATCCGGCCAAACGTGGATGAGGAGTAGAGGTCGTCGATATTAACGAAGGTGGTAACCCCTATCGGCCCCGGAGCAGCGCCGCGGTAGTAACTGTCGATCTGCTCTGCCAATAGCGAGGTTTTAAACCTACCAGGGCCGTAGTTTGTGTAATCCTTGGTGGGAATGGGCCAGTAGGCGGGGACATCGCTGTAGCGGCCGCTGCAGCCAGCTAGGGCCAAGCAACAGAGGGCCCCGGCAACGAGTGCAGCTTGGCACAAACTTTGGATTGTCTTGGCCATAAGGCCAGTTGTAGTGTTTCGCAGGTTCATAACAATTCGAGTAACCATAGGCACCTCATGCAGATACGCGTTGTCCGGAACGATTTCGCCCGAACCATCCGCCCCAGCCGTGTCATCCTTTTGACGCTCGCGGTACTTCTGTCGAGCTGCTCCTTCCTCGGAGATTCCGTAGGTGAGGCTTGCAATACTCGTGCTTGGGTCCGCACCGACCTCGAGTCCTTTATTTACCAACACTTTAAGAATGGGCAGCAGGCGCGGGTGGGGGTAATTCCGTTCATCTCGCAGGCAAACCTTGCCGATCGCTACGACGGACAGACGGGGCTTGGCACCCAGATGGCGTGGGCGGTGCAGCGTGAGCTGCTAGCAACCGAAGTTTTCCCGGTGGTGCAGATGTTGGCCCACGAGGACTGGCCTGGCCGAAAGCAGGAGTTCTTCGCCGGGAACTTTGGGTCTCTCGCGTTCGCACGGGATGCCGGCCTCGACTTCGTGCTCATCGGCTACATCGATTGGCCTGATCGGCTCGACAAATGGGTGGTTCACACCAAGTTGATCGATGTCCATACCGGCACCACTCTCTGGTATGGCTCATCGACCGTGAGCACGGTTCGCCCCGACATGCTTGAGGTAAGCTCTACCCTTGGGCTTACAGACCGCCGCCCTGACATGTACCACATGCAGCAGATCCGTGATGCAGCAGCTACGTGCATCGCGCGCGACATGACTAATTTTGACGAGAGAGATGACGGCTAGCTATCGCCGTCGGGTTGCCTTACTCGAAGCCCTTGATGCTTTTTTTCCAGCCAACTTTTTTGCGCCAGACCCTTTTTCGGCTGCTTTCTCTCTCTTCATGGCCGATGCCTTCACTGAGCCCTTGCTCTCGCGGGCCGTCTTTATCCCCTTCTTGGCTCCCCCTGTAGCCAACGCGTCAAGCGCTGCCAACACCTCATCGGCGTGTCCCTCGGGCTTCACAGAGTCGAACACCCGAACCACCAAGCCGCGCTTGTCGAGGATGAAGGTCTTGCGAAAGATCCCCTTAAATTTGCGGCCCATAAATTGCTTTTCGCCAAACGCGCCGTAGGCACGAGCAACCTTGAAATCAGTGTCTGAAACCAGCGGCACCGAGAGTCGGTACTTGGCGCAAAACTTTGCTTTTGAGGAGTCATCCCCGCCGGACACGCCAACTACCCTAGCCTTCCGCGCCGAGAATTCGCGCAGGCTGGCGGTGAACTCCTGTGCCTCGATCGTGCATCCGGGGGTGCTGTCCTTCGGATAGAAGTAAAGGACAGTGAACTCTGCATCCGCCGCCACTGCTTGATGTACCTTCCCATCTTTATCCGAAAGCTTAAAGTTTGGGGCCTTCTGTCCTTCTTTGATTGCCGGCATCTCGTCTTTCTCCTGTCTCATTACCTAGAGGCACCTACTGGTTGATTCAGAAAACGCCTCATCTCTCGGTGACGGTATGTCACACAAACACTCCCACCCGCCATACCCATGGTCAAGGAAGGGTTCAATGACTGATATAGCCCACCCCGTACCTCATCAAAAGACTTCCTCCACGGGGCTGCATAGCTCTCCCGCCGTTCCGCCTAGCCTCGCCGAAAGCTCTGTCGAGCCGCCGCCGCGAACTGCGCTCCGTCGGGCCCTGGGAGAGGTTGTAGCCGGAACCTCTCGTCTAGCGAGCAAGCTCTCACCGGCGCAGATCGTGGAATTTCTCTTAGCCTCGCGGCAACCCCCCAAACCCCCTGCCCACGCAAATAACGCACAGGGCAGCGGCGAACGAGTTCCTCCCGAGGAGCTTGCCCAGCGCGCATTTCTCTCGACGTTTTCGACGCTGCTCGACCAGCTTTCGCACCTTGCCCTTAAACCTCTCAGGCTATCGCTCGAAGCCGCTACTCAGGTTAGAGACCTGCTGAAAACGCGGGAGACTACGGTGGTTTTCCTGCCTCGTCGCTATGCGCCAGAGAGCCCTGCTGCCGTGCCCAACGCGTCGTCGCCGACACGCACACCAGCCCACACAGCGACCGCCAAGACGATCTTCGAGGGCGCCGACCTGCAAGCGCCGAAGGACTCAAAGCAAGCCGGTGTTGCAGCGGCTCTTGAGCAAGCTGCTCAAGAGATTCGGCACGCCCGCCAGGAAGCCAAGGAGCGCTCGCAAGAGTTAGCTGAGGAGGAACATCGCAGAAAAACCGCCTACGCCCGCGATGCGTTGCGCGCTCGGGACCTGCAGAACGGTGTCCGAAGCGCCGCTGCCGAAGAAGTCGTGAGTCAAATTGAGGGTCCGTTCGCCATCTCCCTGGGAACAGCGCTCGCACGGATCGATGACATCAATCAGGCCGAACGGGTGGAATCGGAGAAGGCGGCTGCTGCCACGAAGCGTACGGCTCGCTAGCTAGGCGAGAAAACGCCTTCCCTTTTCCGGCTCTTTCACCTATTTGATCGGCCATGGCAACGCCGCCCCTTGAGCTCACCTTCGCCTTTCCCCAGATAGCTCCGTGCGAACACATCGCCGGAAGCGAGAAATTCGCGCGGAAGGCGTTCGGCATCCAGGGCAAGCATCTCTCCCCGGTCGGCCGCTCACTCGTTGACGTCACGCTGGATCTAGAAGACGGTGCCCCAGTCGGAAAGGAGGAGGAGCTTCGCGAAACGTTTGTAGCGCTCATACACTCAAGCGAGAACGTGTTCCGGCAAGTCGGCGTCCGTGTTCATCCGCCGCAATCAGATGAGCTCGCCCGCGACTTGGAGGTGCTCCTCGCAAAATGTGGCAACGAGATATCCTACATCACCATCCCTAAGGTTCGTTCCATTCGAGAGGTTCTCTGGATCGACGGCACGGCACAACACATCCTCCGGGGTCACGGCATTACGAGGCGAATTCCTCTCCACCTCCTTATTGAAACTCCAGAAGCTCTTGGCTGTCTTCCTGCCCTGGCCGCCCTACCCTGTGTGGAGGCTCTCGACTTCGGCATCATGGACCTGATCTCGCACCTCGGCGGCGCTATTCCCGCGGAGTGCATGCAGAGCCCAGGGCAGTTCGATCACCGACTGCTATCAACCGTGAAATCCCAGGTATCGCTAGCGGCCCTCAGTGCCGGCAAGATCCCGACTCACAATGTGACCGTTAACGTACGTGACCCCGAAGCTGCTTTCTCCGACGCGTACCGGGCCCGGCATGAGTTCGGCTTCCTGCGAATGTGGAGCATTCACCCCGAGCAAGTAGACTCAATAGTGCGCGCCATGACTCCATCAGCCGAAGAGATAGCTGAGGCACGAAGCATCATCGCAGCGGCTAGGGCGGCGAATTGGGGGCCCTTGCAGATCTCAGGCCGGCTGCACGACAGAGCTTCATTTAGGTACTACTGGGGAGTACTGACCCGAGCGGGTGAGACAGTGCCCTAGCGGCTACGCAGCAGCCATCGCTTGATGGAAGGCATCCGAGGGGCCAACTACTCCATCACCCCGGAATCATCTTTGAGCGAGAGTGACAATCGCTCGTAGAAGCCCACGGTATCGAGCACCGACTCAATAGCGTTTTTCGGCAATCCTCGCTCGCGCGCTACAGAGTCGAAACGCTTGCGGTCAACGTGCTCCTGAATCACCTCAAGCGCGAACTCCGGGAACACCTCTCGCACACGCTGAGGGCTGATCTCTGTCCGCTTCACTTTCGCGAGAGATGCCTTTCCGATCGGCCCGTCGTACGCTTCGGCACCCTCGATCATCTTCTGACGGATCGCCTCGCGCAACTTCGCCTCGCGCGCCTGCAAGAAGGCGTACTCGTGCGCGATCGGAGCCATCAAATCGAACTTCGTTCTCGATACCTTTGAGAACTCTGCAATCAGCTCCGGCACCCCGAGATCAAGCTCCGCCGACGCCCGTTCCTCTAGCCCTGCCAGGTAGTCGTACAGCGTAAGTGCAACTTCGGCATCGAGCCGAGCGTAGTCAACTTGCCTGTTAGAGAGCGGCCGAACTGACCAATCACTCGTCTGCTCTTCTTTGCTCAACTCAAGCCCCAGGAGCAGCTTGCAGCAGGTACGGAGCGTGTGGTTGGGGAGGTCTGGCCTGAGCTCGCGGGACATCGACAGGGTATCGCGCACCCCTTTTACCTTCATGTCGTAGCGAGCAAACTGCCGCTCCTCGAACGATGCGTTGTGAGCAACGATTAATGGGGTGGCAGCCGAGAGTATCGGCCCCAGTGCCTTGGGGGCTCCAGTCCCCAGCACGTCAACCAGGATCACCCGCTTGGTAGAGGGCACACCGATCTGGATCAAACAGAGCTGCTCATTTCCGGTCTGCCAGCCGCTGGTCTCCGTATCGATCGAGAGCAGCGGCTCATTGACAAGTGTCGCCGCCGCCTGCTCCAACTCGTCAGAATTGCTCACCCAGTCAAAGTCGAACGCTGGCTTTACCGACATGCTACACACCCCCTTGAGACACCAACCAACGAGAAGCTACCCGAGCCCCCAAGCCTTGAATTTAGCCGAGCAACGCTGCCGCTTGGCGTTTCCGGTCATACTTGCTAACCTCTCGGCTCGTATAGCTCTTGCCAGAATACGGGTCCAGACTCCAGCGCAAAAGAGGGTGAGTGGGAGTACCAAGCACGATTTCGCCCAAACGAGAGCCAATCCGGAGCCCATGAAGCGAATCTTATTGAAGTTTGTCCTGCCCTGGCTCATCACCATCGTGGCCCTGTACCTGGCGTTCAACCAGACCAGCTGGGAGATGCTCAAGTCCCACATCTGGGAGGTCAAGCCAGGCTACCTCTGCGTGGCGGTTGGGTTAACAATCTTGTCATACATTCTGCGCGCCCTCAGGTGGCCTCTCCTCTTCCCTGAAAACTCGCTACCCTTCGGCTCTTCCTACCGTGTGCTTGTCCTCGGCTTCTTCATGAATAACTTGCTCCCCGCCAGAGCCGGAGAGATCGTTCGAGCACACCTCGGATCCAAAGTGCTCGGAAAGCAGCGCACCCTTGTGCTCGCTACCATAGCGAGCGAGCGTCTAGCTGATGGATTGGCGATTAGCTTGATGTTTGTCGTCATCATCATGGGGTTCGGTCGCGGGCACCTCGCGGCGGAGCACGCCGACAAGCTGATGTGGTTCGCCTATCTGTTTGGAGGCGTTGCCCTCGCCGTCATCCTGGTGCTGTTGGCCCGAAATAAGATATTTGCGCTCACGGACAGGGTCGCCCTGCGCTTCTCGCACAACGCCTCTACCTACACGCTCTCCCGACTCCAAACCTTTATACACGGGCTGAGCCCGCTCTCGTCCCCGTCTCGGGCGATCAAGATAGCCCTTTGGTCTCTCGTGATTTGGGGAGTAGAGCTCGGCGTTTTCGCTTGCGTCTCGGCTGCCTACAGCTCTGGCATGCCATTGGCGGGGGTAGTTCTGTTCCTGGTAGCTGCAAACTTCAGCTCACTCATTCCAGCCGCTCCTGGTGGAATCGGGGTGATCGAGTTTGCAGTGCTAACCGTGCTAAGTTCTGCGCACTTCGCGTCTGAGGACCTCGCCTTCTGCATGGCGACCACTCAACACCTTATACAGTACCTAGTGATCGGGATCCCTGGAGCGTTTATCCTCTCCAATCTCCGTGCGCAGCTCAAAGACATGGCAGATGACTCGCAGGGGCTAGACTCCGACGCGCCGTCTCCACGTGAGGTGGCCTAGGAGCAACTTTAAAGCTGCCGATTACTTAGAACGCGGCTCGCCGTCACCGAGCTTGAGGATCTCTGTATCTCCGTAGTAACCCTCCCGAGCTGATGCCTTAACCGATCGGAGCTGGCTAATGAGGTCTCCCATCCGCTTCGTATCGCTTTTGACGGCCGCCAGAGCTCCAATGAATTTCGGGTCCGTCTTCGGTAGCTGCTCTAACAGGTAACAGTTTAGCAAGATCGAGGAGAGCGGCTGCCCAAGCTGGTGCGCAGCAGTCCCCGCAAGCTGCCCAACTGCAAGCTGTCGCTCCTTCTCTATCAACCTCTCCTGCATGACTCGCAGCTCGTTGTTCGCATCTCGGAGGCTTACGGTAAGGTCTCGCACCCGGAGGAGCGCTTTCACTCGCGCTTGAAACTCTTGGTAATTGAACGGTTTTGTGAGGTAGTCATCGACACCCTCCTCGAAGGCGGAGACCTTATCTCGCACGGTGTCTCTCGCGGTGAGCATGAGCACAGGAACGAACTCTCCAAGCTCATTGCTCTTAATACGCGCGCAGACCTCAATTCCGGAGAGGTCGGGCATCATGTAGTCGAGTATCGCGAGGTGCGGAAGCTCTTGCAGGCTGGCTTGCACCGCCTCTGTGCCGTTTGAGACAACGATAGGCGTGTATCCCATCAGCGAGA
The DNA here is from genome assembly GCA_964654585.1 of uncultured Bdellovibrionales bacterium. Classification (GTDB taxonomy): domain Bacteria; phylum Bdellovibrionota_C; class UBA2361; order UBA2361; family OMII01; genus OMII01. The sequence goes on along the minus strand of CAZZJR010000009.1, from coordinate 31,637 downwards.
CGACGCTCGCAACAATTACACGCGAGTCCGCATCGTCATCGGCGACCAGAATTTTCCTGTCTTCGTTTGCCGGGTTCCCCTTCTCCATGCCCCTTAGGATTATCCGGGGCGGTGATTCGGCTCACTTTCGTACCCGCACGGCCGACAGTAGATCAGCCTTAAGTTTCGGATCTGTTTCGACTAAAAGCTCAAGAAATTCGCGCATCTGGGCCTCTTCCTGGGAGTCCTCTGCTGACTTGCTGAGAAGCTTATCGTAGAAAAAAGCAAGCGCCTCCTGCTCACTAGCAAAGGTACGCTGCTGGGCCTCAACAATAACTGCGTTCAGGGTGAGGTCGTCGAGGGCAGGCGGCTCCACCTCCGGCTGAGATGATCGCCTCACCGCTTTAACGGCTCGGTTTCGGTTGGGAGCAATCTGCTGCTCGTTCTTCGCCTTAGTTGCCTTTTTCGTCATACGCTATCCTCCTTAGCTCTCGAATCGTCTCTAGGTTCTTTCCCACGAGTTCCCCATTCATGATCAAAGCCGCTTTTGCCAGCTCGGCCTCAACCTTCTGCGGCTCCTCTCCGCTGTCGAGAGCAAGAGCTGCCCGATTGTTCCTCTCTCGGAGCGCCTCAGGATGCTCCCGCAAAAAAGCATCGTACGCGTCGGTCGCCTCTTCATCACGCCCGAGGATATCGAGCACCAAGGCGAGGTTTCCGAGCGCATCGTCGTATGAGCTGTCACTTTCGTAAGCCTCCCGAAAGAGCTGCTCCGCCTGCGCAAACTCCCCTCTATGAAAAGCTACACAGCCTTTGCCGTCGAGAGCAGCCGCGAGTGGCGCATGGTCCCGAGCCAAATCGAAAGCGTTCTCAGCATCAGCGAGACGACCCTCGCGTAATGCCAGCACCCCCTCGTTAACCAGGCCCTCCGCCCGGTCGTACCGCCAGACTGGAATCGCTCCTTGTGGAGCACACGCCACCAGCACTCCGGCTACGATTCCGATGAGCATATACCCTCTATTCGAGTGCAGGCGACCTAAAGTTGTGCGTTTTGAAGTGATTTTCATACCCCTCCCTGTCGAGGCTCTGCGGCGAGGGTAGCGCTCAGTAGCCGCTGTCTGCCTTCCTCGTCGGAAAATTCAATCTTCCCAACCACCTCAACGGCATACCGAGGAGCAACCTCCTCTCGCGCAAGCACAGCGGCGCTCGGGTATCGGGCACGGACAACATCACGAAGGTACGCTCGCGCTCTCTTGGAAGCGAGCAGCACGGTATCGGTGGTAGCCCGAGCGCCCCCCTCTTCGCAGACCAGGTCAAGTAGCTCTCCCGCTAGTAGGGCGCCACTCTCCTCGGCCCTCGCGAACGCCAGATCGAGAAGCGGATCCAGCGTTACTGCCCTAATCGTTAGGCCTCTTGAAACAGATGCGCTTACCGCCGGCGCAAGAGCACACCGCACCTCCGCAAGGAGGGCTCTCTCTCCCAGTCGACCGGAGCTATCGGCGATCGCCTGGAGCACAACATCCATGTGACGGGTGGTGACTCCTTCTCGCAGCAATCCGCGCAGCACCGCGGTCAGTTGCGTCAGAGAGATCGTGGATGGGACAACTCCGGTCGCCAGATCCGGTATCTGCTTCTCAACGCAATCGAGAGCACGACGAGTGGCTCCATCGTCGATCAATTCTAAGCGGTATAAATCGATGCTCTCGCGCGCCGCCTGTAGGAGCTCGCCCCACTCTATGTCGCTCGGTGCACCCTCGGCGCGATAGACCTCCATGCCCCTGACAAGGATTCGATACAGTCCCTGCTCGGGCTCCAACAGAGAGATACCAGGCTTCAGCAGCACCAGCCCCCAACGCTGAAAAGCATGCTCGCGAAGAGAGTCGAGAGCCTCGTTTAGCCCACTAACCTCCGGAAGATGTGGCAGCCAAGATTTGCTCACCTCAATCTGCAACACATTCGCCAGAGTCGGCTCGAATGCCTTCGGAGCTGTCGACTGCTGAGCATCCCTATCGCGCTGGGGCATCGCGAGTGAGGCTGCTGCAAGCCCACTAACCGCCAACAGAGCAGCATGTGGCATGCCGGGCAGGACTCCCAGCAGAAGAGAAGCCCCTGCAACGAACGCACGGGCTGTCCGGAATTCTCCGAGCTGGCGAAGCAGATCGGATGAGAGCGTAGAGGCTTCGTCAACTTGAACTCTTGTCACCACGAGGCCAGCTGCAACCGAATTGAGCAATGACGGAATTTGCGATAGGAGACCATCTCCTATCGTGAGGATAGTGTAGCGCCGGAGTGCCGCTTCTATCTCCAGCTCGTGGACCAACAGCCCAATCAGCAAGCCTCCACAGATGTTCACGAACGTAATGACCAGCCCAGCTATCGCATCTCCCTTGACGAACTTCATCGTCCCATCCAGGGCGCCGTAGAATCGGGATTCCGCCTGAACCTCGAAGCGTTTTCGGCGCGCCTGTTCAGGAGTTAGCAACCCACTTCGCAGCTCTGCATCGATCGCCATCTGCTTTCCAGGCATGGCGTCGAGCGTAAACCGCGCCGAAACCTCCGCCACCCGCTCAGCCCCTTTGGCGACCACGATAAATTGAATCAGGGTCAGCAGAAGGAAGAGCACCAGTCCCACCATCAAGTTGCCCTGAATCACGACGGAGCCGAAAGCCTCAACTGCTTTCCCTGCATGACCGGAGCCCAAGACAGCTCGGGTTGTCGCTAAGTTGAGCGACAGCCGGAAGAGAGTCGCCATCAGCAGCAGCGATGGCAACGTTGCGAGTCGAAGTGGGTCTCGGATGTGTAGCGCCCCGATAACCAGCAAGAGAGAGAAGAGCAAGTTGGAGCAGAGGAGCACGTCGAGCACGGCGGGGGGCAGTGGGATGATCATGCATCCCACCACCAACAGCAGGCCGACTGGCACTGCTATCTCTCGTGCTCCAACCGCGAGCCCCCTCACGTGCCCTCCTGAGGCTAACCAACTCTCATGTTGCGTACAGGTGCCATCTGAATTTCATGCTCTGAACGAGCGATGTTCGAGCGCGCCGTCCAGACCTGCATCTCCAGCTGTATCTGGATCTGCTGCTGGAGAAGGGATCCAAGATCGCCAGTCGGGTCGGGGAAAAACCCTCCATTGAGCGCAGCTGTCGCCACTTGCCGTACGGCTGACGACGCGGTGTTAGCCCATGCACCAAGGGTGCTGCGAGGCTCCGGTGGATAACGCAGCATTGAAGACCCTTCAAACTGGAGCGGCACCAGAGCCGAAGGTGTAATCGCTGCGGAAGGTGTGAGCGAAGTGGGCGTGGACGACATAAAGCGTTCTCCTAAAAGTACTCTCTTCCTCAGATAGTTCGCCCGAGCCGCCAGGAAAGTTGCGTCGGTACCGAAGGAATCGGTGGCATGCGCAGTGGGTACTACTCGAATCCCTCGGTTATTCGCACTCGGAAGGTTGCTCCGAGCCCTTCAATCGTGCCCCGCGCTAGGCTGGTAGTGCCGATGAGAAGGGTGCACGGCAGAGGACTGAGTGCCCCGAGCTCGATCACACTACCAGGCCGCAAGCTAAACAGCTCGGACAGACCAAGCTCTATCTCTCCAAGATCAAGCCGCACGACTGCTTTGCCTGAATCTGTCTGCGAAGTAGCCCCCTCAATACCCACGCGCATATCTCCTCTCTCATCCAATCGTAAAACGCCACACATACGCAGGGCGGGAAGTTGTACCGAGATCTCCCGCACCCCCAGCTCTAGCTCCCGAAGAGAGTCCGCCGTTCCCAACATCTGTACCCCCCGAACCGTGCGGGGAGTAGCCACCCAACTCGGTCTCGGAGACAACTCAGGGGGAGTGCGGGAGCACGCACAGAGACACTCACCGGCTTCAAAGCGCAGTGCGAAAAACAGCCAATCAGCTGCGGGTCGAAACGCTTCATTCCAGAGAAGGTTCGTAGCCTTCAAGGCGTATTCCGCCTTGATTCGTCGAGCAAGCTGCGCAGCACTGAGAGCCCGACTGAGGGTTGAGGAGCAGGGTTGCAACCCGTTTAGCAAAAATGCGATCCCGGTGGATGGTCCAGCCATGAGACACACCCAACCCTCATCTGCGCTACGGTCGAGCTCCAGGGAAACAATTTCACGCAACGGCTTGCCTGGCGCCACCAGCATTGCAGCCTTCTCCAGCACCGGACGCACGACAGCTTCCTGCCGCAACTGCTCAGAGTTTAAGACTCGGAGAGAATGACGCTCCATCTTCACCCCGCTAGTCGCTGCAGGCACAGCAGCAAGGCGTCGAGCACCGGCTTTTCGTGCAGGATCTCGAGTTCGCCTGCAACCGCTTCCCGTTCCTCAGCAGGGATCGGCATCTGCTCCGGTAGCAGCTCTTCGATGAAACACAGCATCGAGAGCGGCAAAAACTCCGCCGCTCGACAGCTGTCTGGGCCGCCAAGCAGCGGCGGCCGATTCACGGCACTGACTTTCTCGTTTTCTCCAAGGCCTCGTACCCGCGGCATCAGCACTTACTCCTCTGCATCACGGCCATCAAGCCGCCTGAACCTGAGCGGAGGCTGCCGCCTGCGCCATACCAACTGCGCGCCGAGCGCCACCATAATCCCAGCAGCGGCTGCGAGGATTCCTGTCACTAGGTCAGGCCGACCCGACCTCTGAGCCGAAGGTGCTGAGGAGGCGATCTCGCCCTGCTCGCTGAGTGAAGAAAGAGCACCAGCTCCCGGCTCTCGCCCAAGCTCAGAGGGCCGCTGCGGCGCCACACTCTTGAGCACGGTGACATTCTTTGCCGGAATCCCTGCTGCTCCCGCCACGAGAGACGAGACTTCCTCGTTAGTTGCCACGAAGCTGCCATCAATCAGCAGCAGCACCGAACCACTGCCACCCTCGCGCTTCTTCGCACCGAAGAGCGGGTCGCTCTCCGGAAGATTTACGTGAACCCGTGCCTCGAGCACTCCTGCCAGAGCCGCTAGGCTATCCTCCATTGACTGTGCCATGGCTCGCTCGTACCGAAACCACTGCTCTTGCCGACTCGGAACGAGACCACCCTTGGAGCCAGCCGAGGTTTGGCCTCTCGGCGTGAGTACGCGGTTGCTCTCAAGGAACGTTAAGGCTGGAAGAATCGACTCCTGTGCAACTGCGACAGCCCAGCGCCCATCCGACTGCTGGACCTTGTGTGCATCGAGATCCGCCACACTTAAACGGCTGACTACCCGATTCGCCTCGGCTTCGCCGAGGTCGTGGATAATCTGCTCCTCACACCCCGCCAGCCCTCCCAGCGAAGTGAGCAGCAGGAGTAGCACTTGCTGCCCTGCCCTACGGCTCCCTGATGAGCTCGGGAGCCTCCCTCTCGAATCGCTCCTTAAGCATGGAAAGCGCCCTATCATGAAGCCTCGATACCCAAGATTTAGAGAGCCCAGTCCACTGCTGGGCCACCTCGGTAAACTTCCGGTCATGGAAGTAGTACTGCTCTATGATGGTTCGCTCTTTCTCTGGCAAAGTTGCTACAATGCGCCGCACCTTCTCCGAATTTCGCTTCCGGTCGAGCTGCCTCTCAAGCTGGTCTTCCGGCGACGCCGTCAAGCGGAGCCCACCGTTCCGGAGCGCCGCGAGCTTGAAAGCAATCAGGCTTTTCGAAAGAAATTCGAGAGACTGCCTGGCACGATCCTTCGACGAGCCACGCGTGTTGGCTGGCTGGTCGGCAAGCTCACTGCGCAGCAGGTCCACAGCCTCAAGCGTCTTTACCACCCGGTAAGAGGCCCCGGAGTACTCGCTTGAGGCCCTAACGTAGTCGATAATGGCACCGCGGATCCGGAGGAATGCGAAAGCGCGAAAGTCGTGGCCACGAGACTCATCAAATCGACTCGCCGCTTCGACGAGACCGAGGTAGCCGGCGGCAACGAACTCCTCGCGTAAGGCCTTAGGGAACTTTCGCGTACGGATTAGTCGAGCAACCACATCTTTAACAAACGAGTGATACTTTGTGATCAAAGCATCTCGACCAACTACTTGGGATCGGCGGGCTCGCAAGGGGGAGCTCTCGCGGGCAGGCACTCTGGGCGCGCCCCGAGACGCTTTTTTTTTGCTACCGTGGTTCCGCTGAGTGTCTGCGTTTTCCTGCCCCATCGCCGTTCCCTCCCTACACTGGCTCTCTCTACATGTTCGGAGGCTCGAAAAATTTGTTTCCTACGCCGTGCCAGAGCGCGCCCGAGTATTGCACTAACACGCCAATAGTTAAGGTTTTTTCCCGTGTTCGTCGGCCCCGCCGAGCAATCGAAAAGCCGCTGTACGATTTTGACTTTTCCACATAAATGCGAGTAATCTCGCGCCATTAAACGGTGGTGCGAGCAAGCCCCGGGAGTTTTTGACGCAACGCATGTAACGAGGCGGTCGCCGCAGACGGCCAGTGGTTGCACGGAGTGTCAGCCACCGCGTGGCGAGCAACCTGTTCCCGCGAATAGTTGCCTCCCTCACCCCCGATCGCTCCCTGCGAAGCGCCCCTGGTTCAGCGGCTGCTTCCAGCTGAGCTGAAAACAGCCTTAATGTTACTCGTGGTGTAATCATGTCGTTCCCTCTCACTCGCCCCCGCCGTCTCCGCCGAACTCCCTTCCTGCGTGACATGGTACGAGAAACACGAGTTGAGGTCTCAGACCTTATAGCTCCGCTGTTTGTGGTGCCCGGCGAGAAGGTTGAGCGGGAGGTGCCCTCGATGCCAGGCCAGTACCAGCTCAGCGTTGACATGGTGGCAAAGAAGGCTGCGCGCTTCGGTGATCTCGGAATTCGCTCGGTGATCCTTTTCGCTATTCCGGAATCAAAAGACGATGTGGGCTCGGCGGCGTGGCACCCTCATGGCATCATTCCGCAGGCTATCAAAGCGATTAAGAAAGTAGCTCCAGAGATGGTTGTCGTCACTGACCTGTGCTTCTGCGAGTACACTTCGCATGGTCACTGCGGAATAATGAAGGATGGCCAGCTACAGAACGACGCTACGCTTCCAAACCTGGTGAAGCAGGCGCTTGTACACGCCGAATCGGGAGCGGACATGATCGCCCCAAGCGGTATGCTGGATGGGATGGTGGCGTCTCTGCGGCACGGGCTCGACGAGAGCGGGTTCTCCGACATGCCGATTATGAGCTATGCCGCCAAGTTCGCCTCCGCGTTCTACGGGCCTTTCCGAGATGCCGTGCAGTCGGCACCGGAATACGGCGACCGCAAGGGATACCAGATGGACCCTGCCAACATTCAAGAGGCGCTGCGCGAAGTAGCGCAAGACGTTGAGCAAGGAGCCGATATCGTGATGGTGAAGCCAGGACTCGCATTCCTCGACGTGCTTCGAGCTGTCAAAGAGCGCTTCGAGATGCCGACAGCGGTGTACAACGTCAGCGGCGAGTACGCGATGGTGAAGGCTGCGGCCCAGAAGGGCTGGATCGACGAGCGGCGGGTGATGCTTGAGATCCTTACGGGCTTCAAGCGTGCAGGAGCGGATCTCATTCTGACGTACTTCGCTGAAGCCTTCGCTGACCTGCGCGCGAAGGATCTCGCGTAGCTTTAGCGAGCCGCGAGTCCGCTCTCCTCAAGGTCTCTCAGCAGCCCATCGTGCCCCCGGTAGAGCCTTGCGCTCCAGCCTAGCCGCCCGGCGGCATCGACGTTCTCCTGCTTGTCGTCGAAGAAGAGAATAGATCGACCTCTCGCGCCAAGCAGTGACTGAACCTTCTCGTAGATCTCAACTTTCGGCTTGGCGCAGCCGAGGATCTGGGAGGCGAAGCGTCGATCAAAGTAGCCCATCCACTCGTAGTCTCTCAGTAGCTTGTCCCAGTGGATTGAGTTCGTGTTGGAGAGGCAACCCACCTGGGCTCGCTTGCGCAACCCAGGCAGCACCTCGGCCGTGGAAGATATCGTGGCGCCCAGCTCTGCGTTGAAGGCATCGGTCACTACACTGTCAGGCAGAGCGCTGCCGAGCAGCCCGTTGACGAGTCTCGCCAGCTCAGCCGGGGTGAATTCCCGCTCGATGAAGGGGTTCCAAAGATGCACAGCCGACTTAAGGCGCGCTTCTACCTCGGCGGCAGGCATCTCACATGCTGCTCCGAGGGCCGAAAATATCCGAGGTTGGTCAACTTCAACCAGGACCCCACCTAAGTCGAACAGGACCCACTCTACTGAAGACATGCTCACCAGCTGCTAACTAGGGTGATTACCCCTCCCAAGGTCGCAACTCATTACCCTCCCGTCAATCTGCCCCGTCGCCCCTCGGGCAGAGTTTTCATACCTCTTGCGGCGGTAACACCCTGGAAGGTCGAGCCAAGTGCTGTGCACTGTACCGGGTCCCCGAAATACGGTATTAACCCCCCGATTTTTAGAAGGAGTTCGCATGGCTACAGACA
>CAZZJR010000009.1:0-23193 GCA_964654585.1 uncultured Bdellovibrionales bacterium | reverse complement strand
AAGGACGGCAAAGACTTCGACGCAATTCTTGACCTCGTTCGTGAGGTGAAGGGTGTTGGGCTCGAAGTGTGCTGCACCCTCGGCATGCTCACCGAGTCTCAAGCCGCGCGACTGCGCGAGGCGGGATGCTACGCGTACAACCACAACCTAGACACTTCTCCAGAGTACTACGGCGAGATTATCTCAACTCGCACTTACCAAGATCGCCTGCAGACGCTCGAGAACGTCCGTAAGGCAGGCATGACTGTCTGCTGCGGCGGAATTGTGGGGATGGGTGAAGGCGTAAAAGATCGCCTCGGGCTGCTCGTGCAGCTCGCTAATCAGCCGGAGCAGCCAGAGAGCGTTCCCCTCAACATGCTCGTCAAAGTCGAGGGCACTCCTCTTGCGAAAGAGGAGCAGGTAGACCCGCTCGAGTTTGTGCGTCTGGTGGCTGCAGCTCGCATCATGCTTCCGAAGTCGATGGTTCGTCTCTCGGCTGGTCGCATGCAGATGTCAGACGAGATGCAGGCGCTGTGCTTCGTCGCAGGCGCTAATTCGCTCTTTGCGGGCGAGAAGCTCCTCACCACTCCAAACCCAGGCGACGACCACGACAACAGGCTGATGGACCGCCTCGGCATGCACTTTCGTGAGTCGAAGGAGTGCTCAACGTCTGTTGCGGCATAGCTCGGAAGCGCCATCCCGGCTACCCCAGCGCATGCCTAAGACCCTGAATCGACTTCTCCGCCAACTACTGACCGGGGGAGAATAGGCAGGAACCGTAAAGCGACGTTGCGAAGCGGCCGTTCCTCCCTGTGCGTGGGGGATTACGACCCCCGGCAAATCGGGGAGCCTGCATGAAGCCAGAGGTAAAAAATCGAGAGAACTCAATCGCCGAGGCGCTCAACCGGATAGCGGAAGCGTCTTCGCTACTCGTGCCAGTGGTCGCACTCGTGCTGGGTATCGGAATGGTACGGCTATTACCACCGCGACTGACAACCCCACTTTTTCAGTCTCAGCAGGATGAGGAGAAGTTCCTCCAGCAGATCGGTTTCGAAAATCGGCCCGGCAGCGCTCTGCTCCTCGTGGCAGAGGGGTGCGGTGGTGCATGCGATAAGCTTCGCGCCGACCTGCAGCAGCAGGGTGTTGCGTACGAGGAGTACGACGTTCAGTCAGCGTACGGAAAGGCCTTCTTCCAGCGCGCGGTAGCAGCCTCCGGCTCAGAAGAGCTTCCGAAAGTAATTGTCGGGGCATCGATTGTTCGCCCAGACGCAATATCCGTGAAGCGCGTTATTCGGCGCATGTCTGATGCTGCACCGTAAGGCCATCAAGAGAAGCTCTTCTGTGTTGTTGGTGGCTCTTTATTGCGAGCCACGCCCCCAAGGGTCGGCGTCATTGATCGCTTTTACGCAGATCACCTGCGCAGTTGGGTTTCGGGAAAAATCCATAGCCCTCTTGAAATCAGTGGGTCTGCCCGCCCCAAGATGCCAAGCAAGCGCCAAGGCCTCAACGGTCTCCTGGATGCCTAGTTCATGAGGCTTAACCAGGCGCGCCAGATGCTCACCAGCGATATCTCTACCCCACTCAATCGCCTGATCGACTCCGATACGCTTCATTGAGTGCAGAAAGGCCGTACCGAGGTGCTGAGGCCCCTCGGCATGCGGCAGCCGGATCGACTCAAAACGCTCTCGCGCCATTGAATCGCCAGCCACGAAGATCCCATACGCGAGCGCGACAACACTTCGCACACTATCGAATTTCGCCCGCTCCTCCTGCTGAAAATGGAATCCCGGGAAGCCGAAACGCCGAAGCAAGAGCCACTCCATGCTGTCGAGAATCCGCTCCGCCACAAGATCAACATGAGGCGAGGGCTCCGAGCGGAGGCTCGGTAGCACCTTGAGAAATGAAATCGAGGCGAACTTCGCCCATGGCAGGAGGCGATGAATAACGGTGGAGAAGGTCTCTGGATTTGCGTCTGCAAGCTGCTCAACGGTCATGTCCAAGAGCCTGGCGATAGAGTCGAGGCAGAGCTCTTTGCTGTTCTGGCGCAGCTTGCCGTCATGCATGTATGCGCCGATCCGGAACGACTCTTCAAAGTCTGCCAGAGGGAGAAACAGGTCGGTACGGACCATCCCTCGAATCTCGGAGTGCGCGAGCACCGCCCGAAGCGCGTCATCCACCCTCCTGTCCTCAGTTAGGGGAGCAAGCTGCCCCAGTGCCAGGGTGCGCTGCAGCCGCAGGGCCCAAAGCTCTTTCTCTGTTCGGCCGGAAGAGACAGCAGGCACGCGGTGCAAGAGCGGCAGGATGTCTCGATTCACTGCCTGGCTATCGAAAGCGAGCCCGCAGTGCACGATCAGCTGGGCTCCTGCCAAATGTGCCCGGAACACCTCATCTGCGTTGCCTCGCCGTGGCCTGACGCTGCACAGGTCGATCGCACAGTCAGCCATCTTCGCCGCCTCGCAAACTGGCAGGCTGCTGATCTCTTCTAGGAGCTGCTCCGTGGAACCATCTCCAGTATGAGCCGCGCGCGCAAAGTCTGCCGCGATGGCGCGGGCATCTCGGCTGCTGTGGAAATTTGCGAACTGCACTGTCTCGACCCGATATGAAATACTGTTATGCCTCGGCCGTCAGACTATGCTGATTGAGTCCAGCAGTAAACCGCAATTTTTTGCGCTGACGGCTGCGCTCACTGGCGCGCGAGACGGCCGCCGAGGGCGAGTCGCTGCGTCCCTGCCAACCAACGCTCGGGATTGATATCGAGCCCACCCCGACGGGTGTAGAAGCAACCAATCCAGAGTGAGGTTGGGGCAATCGCAGCCATAAGGTCAGCGAAGAGTAGTTCGCAACACTCTTCATGGAATCCCTGGTGACTCCGATGGGCGCGCAGGTAGCCGACGAGGGAGCCACGATCAAGCTTGTTCCCTCGGTACGATATCACCACGGTTCCCCAGTCTGGCTGCGATGTGACGGGGCAGAGCGAACGAAGCAGGTTCGAGTACAGCACTTCCTCGACAACTTCATCCCCGCGCCTGAGCCGCCCCGGATCATCTTGGGGAACCCCTTCGCGGTCGACACTCTCACCTGGGGGCACAACGATTCTGCACGCGGCCCAGCTCTCCGGGTCGGTTACTGAAACCCGCACTTGGTCAGATCCGAGTAGCTGGCTGAGGGCCTCTCGCACTGCCGCAGCAACCTCGACAAGCGATGCATACCGCGTAAAGTTCATGCTGCCGAGGAAGAGCTTCAAGCTCTTCGACTCAACGAGGAAGGGGGTGTTAGCCGGGTACTCAATCGTCGCGATAGCAACCTCAGGCACTCCGTCAGGGTTCAACCAAGAGAGCTCGTAGCAGGTCCATCGATCCAATCCGACAAAAGGCAACGGCTCACGAATCCCGTTCTGTGAACGGGCCTGTGACCGCGAAATTGGGAAGAGAACAGAGGGGTCGAAGCTATCGCTGTAGGGCAAACTTCTGCCAAGAGGGTTTTGCATTAGCTCCTTGGGTTTTCGGGAACTGGTGACGTAGATTCTTGCTTGTGTGCGAAGGCCTGAATTTTGTCCTCTATGTGCTCTTTCACCCACCTTTCGTCGAGCCATGCGAGCGGCGAAACAGGCTCTCCTTGCACTCGGATTTCGTAGTGCAGGTGGTCGCCGCCAGCGAGCCCCGTGGCTCCCGTCCGACCAACTTCATCGCCTTGCTTCACCACCTCGCCCTTTTTGACGGAGAGCGAAGACAGGTGGCCGTAGAGCGACGATACACCGACACCGTGGTCGATAATGACAAGACCTCCGTAGATGCCGAGCTCGCCCGCAAATATCACCCGGCCCGCGTTGCCCGCAACGACTCGTGCCTGCGCGACATCGGCCAGGTCGACACCCATGTGCCGCGAGCGAGAGATCTCTCTACCATCCCAGATGTACCGGCGCTCCTCAGCAAACGAAGCCTTCGGAGCTGCTGCTAAGGGGCGCACGAATGCTCCGCGCCACATGCGGGGATTCTCGCTCTCCTGCGCTATCACGCCCCGAATAACGGCCTCATTGGCTTTACGGAAATCCTCGTTCACAAGCTTGAAATCTCTCGCTCCGTCACCACCCACGGCCCTGTCCGGTCGAAGCCCGTGGCTGGCTGCGACAAGTGAAGGGACCTTCCTGAGAATGACATCATCCGAAAGTCCCATGTCTACCGCAGGGAAGCTCCTCGGAGCGATGCGGTAGTTGAACGGCGCTGCGCTAGAATTTCCGAAGTCATCGGTTGCCACTAGCCGCAGGGTATCCCTGCCCGGCACGAAGTTATAGGGAATAGGGAAGAGAGAGAAATAGGCGCTCTCGGGAAAGCTGCCGCCCGAATCGAACTGAGCTAGGGGAAAACTTCGGTACAGCGCTCCCTGTGAGGATTCGACTCCACTTGACGCAGGTGGGCGCCCCACGTAGCGGAAAACTACCAGCTCCGCCCCGCCGACTGCGCCATTCTGCTGCGCAGAGAGGGCTGAAACTCGCGGCTGTGCGAAGCTAACTGTCAAATCCTTCTTCGCAGCTACCGAGTTTCGCAACGCACTACGATCGACTGCAGTAACAGTCACGGTTGCTGTCCCCTCGCTTAACTGCAACCCAACGGGATCGATTTGAACAGACAGCTCCTCACTCCTGGTCCCGCCACGCTCGTAGGAACGTTCGGCAAGTGGGTAGGACGTCCCATTCTGAGAGATTGAGACTGTCAGCCGCGACAGGCCTGCCACATCATCGAAGGCGGATACCACCAAGGCAGCCGGCTGCGCTCCCAAACCCGCTGGCGCATCGCTGAAGGTGACCCGTGGTGGAGAGCTTTTCAGCCAAGCCAATCCAAGCGGATTCCCATCCAGTATCGAGCTTGCCAATACGGAAGTCCCGAGCGCTGCGGCGCCAAGCATCCCGACCGTAAGCGGGAAACTACGACCGGACTGCGTTTGAAGCGGGCTGAACATGCGAAACTCCCTCGGCCAAATAGCCCTGGGACGGTAGCATCTGCCATTACCAGGAACAAGCGGAAAGCATCTTTTCCCTGTTATTTTCAACATCTTAGCGCCAAACGAGGCACCCTAACTTTGAACTGCGTGAGCCTCTATGGACTCTTTAGTTTGCTCACAAAACTGTCGATTGTACCAATACTTAGGTAGGTAGGCACGACTCAGTTACGCTCAGAGGGGGGATGGAGAAGAGAGCAGCAAGAGCTTCGTTGACGCACTCGCGCCTGAACGAGCGGGGCTCATTGTTCCTAGAGGCCGCCGTCGTGCTTCCCGCATTCATCTTTATCGTCTTCGCTGGAATTCAAATCTTCGTCGTCTCATGGCGCCTATCACAGGTTCAGCTTCAGGCCTCAGAGCTCGCCCGCCTTCTCGCAATTCCCGTTAACAACGCCTACCCATGCGCTCAGGTCGTTGCCGCCGCGAGGATGTTCGGAGCAACCGAGCTCGGCGTTCAGGCGCCTGCGCCGGTCACGATTCAGGTCATGCAGAGGCAACCTGATGGCAGCTACCGCGTGGGCGCAGCACCAAACAACTGCCCGGAAGCCGATCCTATTTCTGCGGAGCGTCAGACAGCTGTGCTCACGCTTGAGTACCAAGCCCCTCTCTTTGTAGCTCAGCTTTTCCCCGGAGGCGCAAACTTTACCTACCGCGGCACTGCCGTTGCAGTCCTTGAGAAACCGCTTGGAGGAAACGGTGGCTAAGGTGAGGCGTAGGCAACGTGCTCGTGAACATGGCGCTGGGTACATTGAGTTCCTGCTAGTCGCTCCGATACTTCTACTCGTGGCTGGCAGCACGATTGAGCTCGCGCGCTTTATCAAGGTTCGGCAGATAGCAGACGTCATTAGCCAAGAAGCGGCGCTCGAAGCGTATCGGCGGTGCGACATCACGAACGTCGATGCGACAACCAACCAAGGGTCAGACCCAGTGGTTAACACCGAGTCCAGCGCAGCCGAAACACAGCGATGCCTCGAAGACGTGGCTCGAAAATTCCAGGCGACGGTAGCAGCAACCGGGATGGCTAATGCCCGCATCATTCTATCGCTCTACCGCTACGACTTCGGCTTCCTCGTTCCGCGCGACGCACCGAACTGCCCCGCAACACCTACCGCCGACGCTGCCTTCACCCGCATCTCGACCGGCGGCGGCGACTCTGCATTTTCACTGGACGGCAACACATCGATCAGAGGCAGAGACGGCCGCGAGGTCGGCTCTGCTGTTACGGGCTGCCAACTCGGTCGGATACTCATCTCCGAGCTCGCTTTCTTCTACATCCCGATAGTAGACTTTAGGGTGCTCGGTATCGGCAACAGCTTCGACGTTAATTTTAGGCAGAGCTCTCTGCGAAACGAGCCGGGACAAAACTTTAGGAATGCATTCAGAGAAACCACGATACTGTAATCAGAGCGGCTACGTCATGGTCCTCTTCGCCCTGAGTCTTGCGGCGTTTCTGACCCTTGCGGCGATGGCTGTTGACCTCTCGCTCCTGTACACGTGGCGACTGCGCGTGGAGCGCGCGGCGAAAGCCGCCGGTTTCTCAACGATTCAGTACCGCTCCCTTCGAGGATGGGACTACTTCTTTGACGCTGCCTCCGAAGCCGCTGACAAGTTTGAAAGCGATGCTCTGCGAGCGGAGATGCGCGCCTTTCTGCGAAACGCTGTCGCCAACAACCTCCGCACATCGGGCGGGTACGACGATCAAAGGCTACAGATAGCGGGGGGTCAGCAGGGCGGAGCAATATTCTACGACGGGGTCACCGACACTCTCAACTTCACGGTGTCCTACCAAGCTCCAACCTACTTCATCGGCAGACTCCTTCCGCTCATCAGCAACGTCGCGCCCCGGGATTTTTACGCCGTCTCTCACACGGACACTGCGTCGCTCGACCCTGCCGCTGTTACCCTGCTCCTTGACGTTTCGGGCTCAATGAATTGCCCTAACTCCGACTGCTCTTGTCGAGTAGCCGGGGGAACGCAGGCCGCATGCGACCCAAATCAGGCAACAATCAACGACCTAGTCTCTGCCCTCACCCAATTCAAGCAGTTTTTCAATCCCTTCCATGACTACATCGCAGTCATCCCCTTCAATCTCGCCGCAACAAAAAGCTTTCCGATTGTTTCGGCGGGCAGCCTTGTGCCTTTCGGCAACACGCCGACGCGCCTTGCAAGCTTTAATGCGAGCACCTCAAGAGCTGGTCTCTCGCCGCAGAGCAACACCAATATCTGTGACGCGCTCATACAAGCAATCGATGAGTTCCAACAAATCAACGATATTCAGGGCCCGAATCACACCCGGAAGTTCACTATACTGTTTACGGATGGTGCGCCAAATGCATTTCGTGGCGTCTTCTCCCCTCCGGTTCAAGGTACCGCCGGGCGCGATGATTGGTACGAGTACGCGCTTGAGTGGCGACGGCCCACCGGGCAGCTGTATCGCGGCCCTGGTCCGCTCGTGCAGCCGCTCTCCGCGAGTTCGCTCTTTAATTTTGCCATCTCCACCAACGCTGTGGCCCCAACTGGAGCTGAGGTGTGCGGACCAACTGTGTCAGATGAGAGGGCTTTCCCGCACGTGCTCAACGCTAACGCGACGTCAACACCCATCCCGAGCACCCGGGGCTGCCTAGGCGGCACTTCCTCGGCGCCCGTCAACGGCATTACGTTTTCTCTACCGGGAACCGACGGCCAAGCTGGAGTTTCTGGAGTGCCGCTCGACGTGAACGGCGCTGACTCTACCCGGTTCAATTACGCGCGACTCCCGTACTACTGCGCGATTGAAGCTACGGACTGGCTGCGCTCCGAATTCAGCTCTCCCGTTTTCACCATAGGAGTTGGGCCAAGCGGCGACGAAAACTGCAGCGATCCATTCGAGAACGTGGACAATCCCCTGGTGAGAAAAGACAACTTCCTCCACCGATTGGCTGCTGACGCAGACATTTTCAACGATCCAACGAACCCAGTCTCCTTCAGGCCGCAATTCAACTTCGAAAATGCTCCAGCGCAGGCCTCAACGTGCAATTGCCGGAGCACGCCAGGGACACCATACCAGTGTAGCGCCGCCACGCAGGTGCAATCTTCCTACACCCCGCTTAACACTGCTCCGATTAACCCTGAGCTTCTCGGGGAGTACTACGGCACCGCCGATGGAAACCAGTTGTCAGCGTTGTTTGCAGATGTAGCGAAGTCAATTCTCTTGCGACTAGGCAGCTAAGTCGCAGAAGCTAATTCCGCAGAAAGTGACAGGTGTAGCCATCCGGATTCTTCTGGAGGTAATCCTGATGGTAATCCTCAGCCGGATACCACGGCGTAGCCGCGACGATCTCAGTCACTACAGGCGCGCTCCACTTTCCTGATGCATCCACCTCACGCTTCACTTCCTCAGCTACCTTCTTCTGCTCAGGCGAAGAGTAGAAGATCACAGAGCGGTACTGCGTGCCCCGGTCGTTGCCCTGACGATTGGCGGTTGTCGGGTCATGGAGCCTAAAGAAGTATCTCAGCAGGTCTGCGTACGAGAGCTTCGCAGGGTCAAACACCACCCGCACCGACTCTGCGTGGCCGGTCGTGCCCATGCTGACCTTGTCGTACGACGGGAACGGAAGCCTGCCCCCGGTGTAGCCAACCTCTGTAGAGATAACGCCGGGCAGCTGCCGAATGAGCTCTTCAACTCCCCAGAAGCAGCCCCCTGCCAGCATTGCGACCTCTTCGCTAGGCGCTGCCTTCGGCGTTGGATGCGGGGTGGCGAGACCAGCCGCCTCAAATTGCTTCAGGTACACTCCGTATCCTTCCTGCTCAAGGTCCTGAACGGGGATAAAGCGCAGCGAAGCTGAGTTGATGCAGTACCGCAAACCGTTAGGTCCCGGCCCATCGGGAAAGACGTGGCCGAGGTGCGAGTCCCCCTCAGCGGAGCGCACCTCAGTGCGCTGCATGCCGTGAGAGCTGTCGCTCTTCTCGGTGACAGCGCTGTTGCCGATAGGCTTAGTGAACGATGGCCAGCCGGAACCTGAGTCAAACTTGTCGAGCGAGCTGAAGAGCGGCTCGCCTGAGACGACATCAACGTAGATGCCCGGGCGGTGGTTGTCCCAGTACTCATTCGCAAACGGCGCTTCGGTGCCGCACTGCTGAGTAACCTGGTACTGCAGCGGCGAGAGCTTCTTTTTTAGCTCCTCGTCACTCATCTTCTTCTTGTCGTCTGCCATAGCGGAACCTCCTGTTACTACACACGCAATACAGAGCAGGCTTAGGGCCAAAATTCGCTTGCCTATCGTCATCACACCAGCGTACTCCACCATGACCTTGTACCTCACTCCGCAAACCAGCATCGAGGGGTAAATCGCCCTGGATGGCTGTAGTCTACTATCTTTTGCTCTGGGGGTGGCCTGGGAAGCGCAGTGAACTGATCAGCTATGCCCTGGCCGAAACCAGGGCACGGGGAGAACGGCTACGGGGGCTTCTCCTGAGGCCAGACTGTAGATGGACGCGACTGTGGCTTGGCTATTCGGATTACTGCTTCCGTCTCCCAAAGTCCCGCTAACTGCCAAGACAGACTGGGCACACCGGACGTGTTTAGCTATCGCCTAGGGAGCACCAGGAACGGCGGCTGCCTGTCATCCTCGCCGTGCACCTCTACGCGTCGCTCGACCAGGGTCGTTAACTCATGAGCAATCTTCTGCGATATCGCATGCGAGAGCTTCGTCAAGTCTAGGTCCTGCCCGTTTGCCGAGCTTGGTGCGTGTCGCGCAACTTCCGCCGCACAGATCGCCTCAACCTTCGCTCGTAGATCAAGTATCTCTGGTCGTGCGGCGAGCTTCGCTCTCCAGCGCTCAAACTGCAGCAGCCCGTACTCAATCACGAGCTCCGCTTCCTTGGCGGCAGCCTCACGCAGCGCCCGGTTCTCAGCGGCAATTCCGGCCAGATCGTCGATGTTGTAGAGGTACACGCTATCGCGCTCGGCAAGCTCTGGCGCGAAGTTGCGCGGGAGCCCCAAGTCTATCAGGAAGAGAGGCTTGTCTCTCCCTCTGCCGCGCAGCGATGCGGCAGAGAGTATCGGACGGTCGATCGCTATTGAGCCGATTACGATATCCGCCTGGTCGATCACGCGGTCCACGTCGCCGAGCGCCACTGCCGCACCGCCAAACCTCTCTGCAAGCTCAGCAGCGCGCTCAACTGTGCGGTTGGCAACAACGATGCGCGAGCAGCCGTGCGAGCAGAGGTGAAGCGCCGCAAGCTCCGCCATCTCGCCACTGCCGATAATGAGCACTGAGGTCTTCGAGAGATCCGAAAATATCTGCTGGGCTAGCCTAACTGCGACGTAGCTGACAGAGACTCCGTGTTGCGAGATGTCGGTGTGGGCCCGAACTCGCTTGGCGACATGAAAGGCGCTCTGAAAGAGGTGATGAAGGTGTGAGCCGACACTCCCTGCCTCAACTGCTCGGTGGTACGCCTGCTTCACCTGACCCAGGATCTGCGCTTCGCCGAGCACCATCGAATCTAGGCTTGAAGACACGCGGTAGATGTGGCGAACGGCTTTCTGGTCGCAGAGCTGGTACAGCACCTCCTCACTCGCTGCGTGCGCTTCGAGCAGCGAGCTAAAAAACGCGCGAATCCCCCCGCCTTCTCCTCCAACAGAGACTATCTCGAAACGGTTGCAGGTAGAGATAACCGCGGCTTCGCGCGCCAGCCCTTCTTGCACGATGCGCTGCGCGAGCTTCTCAGGCTCAGGCGTTTTGCGGGCAAGCACCTCGCGGCCGGCGACATCCAGCGTGCGGAAGCTAACACCCGTGACGATAACTGCCGGATCGTAGGAGCTTGGGACCACTATTGCCGCTGAGCTGCTCATCTCTTGCGCCTCACGAGAAGAGCTCCGCGTGGGTGAATCGGCCAGCCCACGCCATCACGGCGAAGGCAGTGACGAAAAACGAGGCTGTGACGAGAACCGTCAGCCGCGACACCTGCTTCGGTGACCACTTGAGCACGAGCCTAACGTGCAAAATGAACGCAAGCAGCATCCAGGTAACGAGCCCGGAGATAACGGAGGTATCAGCCGAAAGGATCGGCTGTTGCCGGCTCACTGCCCATAGGCTCCCCGAGAGCACCACGAACGAGATCGCAACGAACCCCACCTGGATGAGCTGGCGGTTGAGCATGTCGAGCAGCTGCAGGTTTGGTCCCGAGATGCTGAGCGCTCCGGCCTTGCGCGCCTTGAGGCGTCCCTCAACGATTAGAAAGACGGCGCTAACAACGAGAGCCATCGCTAGGCTCACGACCGCCACGAGCGCCGGAACCCCGTGTAGGAGCGACAGGAGTATCCCCTCCTTAGCCTGGCTTGAGTCGGTCGGCAGCAGCGACGGCGCCTCTTGGTGCAGGAGGTACGACGAGCTGCCCATGAAGAGGACGATTGCGGGTATAAGGAAGGCGGCAACTATTGGGTAGTTGAGCCTGTGCTGCAGCGCTGCAAAAGCGGCGGCGAGCCCCCACGAAGCGATCAGGAAGTAGTCTGCTCCGTTTTCGAGGAGCACGTAGCGCGAATCATTGAGCACCAGGCCAAGCGTGACCGTGTGCAGCGCGAGAGCGCTGTAGAACGAAAGCTGCGCGGCCCTGACCGTCCGCCCCGCTCGGCTTGGGCGCCAGAGCTGAAAGATCATCAGGGCAGTCGCCACCACGTACAGCACCATCGATGTGACTGCGAGCAGATGCGTCATGGCTACACCGAGTGAACAAGCTCAACTAGCCGCTGCACGTTTTCGGGCGGGGTGTGCGGCAAGACTCCGTGACCGAGGTTAAAGATGTGCGCCGGAAGCGTGGCGCCATCGGAGAGGATTTCACGGGCGCAACGCTCGACGTACTCCCACGGTCCGGCGAGGAGCTGCGGGTCGAGGTTGCCTTGCAGCGGGAGATCCCGCCCAAGCAGCGCACGCGCCTGAGGGAGCGTCAAACGCCAGTCGACACCGAACGCGCTCGCATTGAGTTTTGAGAGCTGCGGGAAGAGGCCTGCTACCCCTGTTGCGAAGAACACGAGCGGCACGTCTACCCGGGCGCGCACCTCTGAAACGACCTGCGTGAGGTACGGCTCAACGAAGCGCTCGTACTCGCGTGGACCGAGGTAGCCGAGCCACGAGTCAAAGAGCTGAAGCGAGCGGCATCCGGCCTCGACCTGTGCCACGAGGTACTCAACGCAGAGCGGCACGAGCTTCTCCTGAAGTGCGTGCCACGTTGCTGTGTCACCAACCATCATCCCCTTCGTGCGCTCAAGGTCACCTGGGCTTTGGCCCTCAATCAGGTAACACGAGAGGGTAAAGGGCGCGCCGGAGAAGCCTATCAGCGGGGTTTTCTCGCCGAGCTCGCGCACAACGAGCTTTATCGCGTCGAGGGTGTACGGGGTGTTCTCTGCGGGCGACGGGAGCCTGAGCTTCGCGACATCGGCAGCGCAGCGAACGGGATTGTCGATGACGGGCCCCTCGCCTTTCTTAAACTCAAGATTCGCTCCCATGCCGATGAGCGGTGTCAGGATATCCGCAAAGATGATCCCAGCGTCGAGCGGGAAGCGCCTGAGCGGTTGCAGCGTCACCTCGCAGGCAAGCTCCGGCGTCATGACCATCTGCAGCATGGAGTTCTTCTCACGCAGCGCACGGTACTCCGGGAGGTACCTGCCTGCCTGACGCATGAGCCAGATCGGCGGCCGCGGGCCACGCTTTCCACGCAGGGTTTGGATGAAGAGCGACACTGCCTCTCTCCTCCCTAACTCTTCGGCACGATGACTTCTTGGCCGCCCATGTACGGGCGCAGCGCCTTCGGAATTGTCACCGACCCGTCGGCGTTCTGGTGGTTCTCAAGGAGCGGAATCAAGATACGAGGTGACGCAACAAGGGTGTTATTGAGCGTATAGCAGAAGACGTTCTTGCCGTTTCCATCCTTGTAGCGCGTGTTGAGGCGCCGCGCCTGGAAGTCGTAGAACGACGAGCAGCTGTGGGTCTCGCCGTACGCCTTTCTCGACGGCATCCAGGCCTCAATATCGTTCTTGTACACCTGCCCCTGGCCCATGTCGCCGGTACAAACCTCGACCACGCGGTACGGAAGCTCCATAAGCTGCATGAGCTTCTCGGCGTTGCCGAGCAGCTCCTGGTGCATCTTCATGCTCTCGTCTGCGTCAGCTCGGCACAGCACGACCTGCTCAACTTTGTAGAACTGGTGAACGCGGTACAATCCCGCGGTGTCTTTGCCGTACGCCCCTGCCTCACGCCTGTAGCACGGGGAGTATCCGGCGTAACGCTTCGGAAGCTCCTCTTGCGTGAGGATCTCTTCAGCGTGGAACGACGCTACCGGAACCTCGGATGTGCCGATTAGGTAGTAGCCGTCATCGCGCTGGTCGAGGTGGTACGCCATCTCTTCTCCGCCGGGGAAGTAGCTGGTGCCCATCATCGCGTTCCAGTTGACGATGTGCGGCGGGTCCATCAGGGTGTATCCGGATTTGTGAAGCAGGTCGAGCGCCAGGCTCATGACGGCGTGTTGCAGTCGCATGCCGTCTCCCTTGAGGAAGTAGCTCCGGGTGCCTGCAATCTTGACGCCACGCTCAACGTCGAAGAGATCAAGCTCCTTGCCGAGGCGAATGTGGTCGCGCAGCTCGAAGGAAGGCTTCGGCACCTCGCCCCAAGCGCGACTGAACACGTTTTCCGAATCGTCTTTTCCTACCGGAACCTGAGGCAATGGGATGCTCGGAAGAAGAAGCTGCTGCTTCTGCCACTGCTCCTCAAGCTCCTTCAGGGTGTTTGTTGCCTCTTTGAGCTTCTCGGCTAGGCCCTTCATCTCAGCCAGCTTCCCTTCCTTCTCGGCCCCTGAGAGCTTGGGGATCTCTTTGCTGACGGCGTTCTGCGAGGCGCGCATCGACTCAAAGTCAGCGCGCGACTTGCGGTACTCAGCGTCGAGCTTCAGGAAGGCTGCAACGTCAAACTTGATGCCCTTGTTCTGGCAGGTGCGCTGGTACTCTTCTGGTCGCTCGCGAAGGTCGTGAAGATCGATCATGGGACTCCATTCGGACAGGGCTGCAAGCCCAAGATTTCAGCACGTTAGACTATGCCAGGAGGTTGAATTTATCAAGGAAGGCGATCCTGGCTAAAAGCGTAAATCTTTCCGGGAGCGCCACTCACAACGCAAGCAGCACAGGGCAGATAATGCAGACAGACCGGCTCCTTATCCCTCGCTGACCTCGCCGCCTTCTTTGTGCCTCTTAACCTCGCGGTGTCGTACAACCGGAAAGCTTGCCCGACGGAAAACTGGTGCCAACGCCCCTACGAAGGGCTTCGGACAGCGAGCCTAACTGGCTTTTGTCATAAGCTCCTCGATCACCCCATCCTCGGAGTGCTCCGCGGCTTCAGCGAAGACCTGTAGACCGCACCCCCGAACTGCTTCTGAGGTGACCGGACCAACGGAGACGATCCTGAGCGACTCAAGGGCTGCTCGGTCGTCCTTGAAGGCTCGCGCAGTGGCACGAACGGCCGAGGGGCTCATAAAAATAATGTAGGCCTCAATCCCGACGAGCCCACGCACTTTGTTCCGCAGCTCCTCTGCGAGAGGCGCATCGACGATGCAGTACGTGTCGACTATCTCGACCTGAAAGCCACACGCGCGCAGAGCAGGACCGAACACATCTCGGCCGTCGGCAGACTGGGGCACAAAAACCTTGCTCTGGTCGTCCATAAAACGCGCCAGCTCGGCGGCGAACTCCTCGGCAACGAACCTGGTCGGAAGGAAGTCTGGCTCGCGCCCGAAGCAGGCCTTGATCGCCTCTGCCGTCCCCTTTCCCTGTGCAGCCAGCGATATGGAGCTTGGAATCTTGCTCGTTTGCGTCGACTTTTCGAGCACATTCTTGAAAACGAAAACCGCCGATGGGCTTAAGAACGCGATCCACTGGTCGGCCGCAGCGATCACCCGGCGCACCGCCTCCTTCGTCTGGGCACTGACGCTGAGCTGCTCTACCTTCGAGATCGGGAGCACTATTGGGCGAAATCCCAGCTTGGCTAGTCTGTCGCGCAGCCGGTCAGCACCGGCGTAGGCCCCTTCAGGCCGCGTGACGATTACTGTTGAGCGCACCCTGTCCATATAGAGAGCTAGGTATAGCGTAAGCCCCACCGGCGAGACGGTCTAGCCCGAATTAGTGCGCACCGCTAAACCGCTGCTGACAGCCCGATTTTGGGCCGAACCGGCCAAATTTGGGTGAGGTTGTCGGAATACTGGACCCGTTGTGCGCGCGCGCCGCTTGGCGGCGTCACGGGCTAGCGAACAACAACGAACCCCTTCCGCCGGGCTTCCTCAGCCATGCTCTGGCCGATCGTCTCAGCCTCACTGCTTGAGCCCTCGGTCTGGACCTCGAAAGCCAATTTGCCATCCGGCGAGACGCAGCGGCCACGGAAGTGGAGACGTGAGGAGCCGCTCACTACTGCGCGCGCAGCGACCGGGGTATTGCACCCAGCATTAAGCGCGCTCAGGAATGAGCGCTCCGCTGCCACCTCTGCCGCCGTTCTTGAGTCGTGCAGCAGCGAGAGCATTTCGTGAAGTTCTCGGTCCGAGGCTCGGCACTCAACCGCTAGCGCCCCCTGCCCAGGTGCCGGAAGCATACTATCGTCGCTTAAGATCTCAGTTATCTCCCCTTGCAGCCCCAGCCGCTGGAGGCCGGCTTCTGCTAGGACAATCGCATCGAACTCACCGTCCTGTGCCCGCAGCTTTCGAAGCCTGGTGTCGACGTTGCCGCGAATGTGAGCCACGGCCAAGTCTGGGCGCGCGCGAAGGATCTGGGAGGATCGCCGGAGAGAAGAAGTGCCAACAACAGCGCCGGCTGGAAGCTGCGCGAGCGTCTTTCCGCTTCGCGACACGAATGCGTCGGCCGCCGAGCCGCGGGCTGGGATAGCTCCAATCACGAACTCTGCTGGAAGCTCAGTTGGAAGATCCTTTAGGGAGTGAACCGCAAGGTCGATTTCACGCTTGACCAGAGCCTCCTCAAGCTCTGCTGTGAAGAGCCCTTTTCCTCCGATGGCTGGCAGGGCGATGTTGCTCTCTTGTGTACGGTCCCCGCTGGTCACGATGTGACGCAGCTCGACTCTGAGGCTCGGGAAAGCTGCTTCGAGCGCGGACTTGATAAAGCCGCTCTGCCAGAGCGCCAGCGCACTCTTGCGTGTTCCTATAACGAGCCTTTCCTTCATATCCGGATTCCTGAGCTGGGGCGGGACTATAGGTCATGCGGGGAGCCCTGTCGAGAAAGCCGGGGACCGAAAAATAAGGCAACCAGCAGTAGTGAAAACCCGCACTCTGCTTGGGTCCTGAGTCGGCTACCATTTGCACAGCAACACGGAACGGCCCTTCCACTCCTTCGGCCTCGATGCTGCTAAGGCTCTGTTGCCATCCCTCATTTTCCGGTTGGTCCATGACTTGCTGCTTGCTTCATGAATCGCTCAAGGTGTTTAGGGGAAAGTCGTATGCAGTCATGTAACCCTTCTGAATCCAACCGGAAATCAACACCCCAACAGAGCCCCAAAAGCTCAACTTTTTCAGCGGAATGCCGTTATCCAGCGTTGAAGAAGTGCAGTATGACTTGTTCGTGCCGAACATTGATAGCCTCCCTGGTCATAGCTCTCATCGAGAGCTTGCCCGCAATCGCCGCCGACGAAGAGAAGCTGGTGTACTCAGGTGCGGTGCTAAAATCGACCGGTCCTACACTCGCCGCGGCACGTGTGAATTCAAACCTGAGGGGCAACTCCGCGCTTAAAGCAGGTCGATTACGTTCAGAGCGTCTCTCAAACGGGATCGTCCTCGTTGACGAGGATAAGACGGTCGGCGCTGGTGCCTCAGTCTCAGCACGAGAGGAAACTCCCGAGGTATTTTCCGGAAAAAACGATCCTTGCCGCAGGGCCAAGATACGGCGGCTGATGAAGGAGGTCGGAGGGCACGTATCGTGCTCGCCGAACTGGGAGGTTCGCGCCACTGCCACTAATCCCAACGACCCATTTACTTCGAGCATGTATGCGATATCCCAGATGGCTCTGCCCCAGGCCTGGGATAGGACGACCGGCTCGAACAGTGTAGTTATCCAGGTGATCGACACCGGCATTCGCTACGATCACCCGGATCTGGCGGCCAATATGTGGCAAAACCCGGGCGAGATAGCCGGCAACGGGATTGATGACGACGCCAACGGATACGTGGACGATGTGTACGGAATCAATGCGATCACAAACTCTGGCGATCCCCTTGATGATCATTACCACGGAACTCATGTCGCCGGCACCATCGGTGCGGTGGGAAACAACGGCGCTGGAGTTGTAGGGGTGGCTTGGAACGTGAAGCTGATGGCCGGCAAATTTCTTAGCTCCACCGGCAGCGGAAGCAGCTCAAACGCGATCAAAGCTATCGATTATGGGCGTGTTATGCGCCAGCGCGGAGTAAAACTTATTGCCAGCAACAATTCATGGGGCGGTGGAGGATTTAGCGCAGCGCTCCTAAGCGCGATAAAGAACTCCGGCGATGCTGGCATCGTGTTCGTTGCTGCTGCCGGAAACTCAGCCCTCAATACCGACGCGTCTTTAAACTACCCGTCGTGTTATGACTCAGCGAACATCATCTCGGTCGCATCAAACGACTCGAGTGCAAATCTCTCGTCCTTCTCGAACTACGGCGTCAATACCGTTGACATCTCGGCCCCTGGCAGCGGCATCCTCTCAACCTATCCAATCGCGTCGTATGCCTACCTGAGCGGCACCTCTATGGCGACACCGCAGATCGCGGGACTCTTGGCCCTTGCCCAATCGATGAGCCCACGAACGCTAACCGTGCAGGAGCTGATAAATAGCGTTCTCCTGACCGGCAGCCCGACGGCGAGCCTCTCTGGCAGAGTCAAGACCGGCTCTATTGCAAACGCTCTGGGTGTCGTTAACTACGTCTCCTCTCTCGTGGGAACTCCAGCGCCCACGCCAGCAGTGACCCCCTCCCCTGTTGCGACTTCGACTCCCGCAAATACACCCACAATTGCGCCAACACCTGTTGTTACTCCTCCAACCCCCATACCAACTCTCACTCCGATGCCCACTGCCACTCCGACGCGGACGCCAACCCCCGTCCCCACCTTTACCGCCACGCCTACCCGTACCGCGACGCCAACGTACACTGCATGGCCCACTAGCACCGCGACGCCAACGCGCACTGCCACCCCAACCCGCACGGCGACGAGGACTGCGACACCAACCCGCACCGCTACACCCACTCGAACGGCGAGACCAACTCGCACGCCAAGGCCCACGCCGACACCGTGGTGGATGCAGCCGACCCCGTCTAGCTCGCGCGGCCGTGGGCTGTAGTCTAACCACCTCCTGCCTGCTCGGTTGCGGTAAAGAGCCAAAGAAATGGCTGACTTCACCCCCTAAATGACGCATACTCCCGGCCATGCGCCGGATACCTGCCCTGATTGCGTCCTTGGCTGTGTGCACAGCCGTAGCAAGTACTGCCCTCGTGGGCTGCAAACGCTCCGATTCGTCCGCGGGTGAGCCCCACATCGCCTACATAACCAACGGAATAGCTGCCTTCTGGACGATTGCAAAAGCGGGCGCCGAGGCGGCTGGCAGAGACTTGAGCGTGAAGGTCTCTGTCCATATGCCCGCAGAGGGGATCGCCGACCAGAAGCGCATCATCGAAGACCTTATCATCAAGGGGGTCGATGGCGTGGCGCTCAGCCCAATCGACTCGACCAATCAGGCGAGCTTTATCAACGAGACCGCTGCGCAGACAGCCCTCATCACCCAAGACTCGGATGCGCCCAACACCAAGCGTCTCGCGTACATCGGGATGGACAACTACCAGGCTGGTCGCATGGTCGGCGAGCTTATAAAGGAATCGCTCCCTAGCGGCGGAAAGCTGGCGATCTTCGTTGGACGGCTTGAACAGGACAATGCGCGCAAACGGCGGCAGGGCGTTATCGATGAGGTGCTCGGGCGCAGCTTCGACTCAACTCGCTACGATCCTCCCGGAGAGGAGCTGACTGACGGGAAGTTCTCAGTCGTTGTGACGCTCACCGACCAGTTTGATCGAGTCAAGGCGAAGGGCAACTGCGAGGACGCTATGCTGCGCCATCCTGATCTCGCCGGCATTGTCGGCTTGTTCGGGTACAATGCCCCGATCTGCCTTGAAGCGCTCAAGCAGCACAACAAGCTCGGCGCAATCAAAGTTTTCTCGTTCGACGAAGCTGACGAAACGCTGCAAGGCATCAAGGATGGCTCAGTGGCTGGCACAGTTGTGCAGAATCCGTACGAGTACGGGTTTCAGTCGGTAAAGCTGCTCAAAGAGATCGTGGCGGGAAATCGTGGAGCGATTCCTGAATCAAAAATTATCGACATCCCAGCGCGCCGGATCGATCGTTCAAACGTAGATTCCTTCTGGGCTGACCTCAAGGCGAAGCTAGCTGCACCATGACCGCGCTCCTCGAGGCCCGTTCGCTCTCCAAGTCGTTCGGCGCCAATCGGGTGCTCGATGACGTGTCCCTCTCTATCAACTCCGGAGAGATTGTTGCTTTGATCGGAGAGAACGGCGCCGGAAAGAGCACCCTCGCAAAGATTATCTCCGGCATCGAGCAGCCCGATTCGGGACAGCTCCTGCTCAACGGCTCAAGGGTGGAGTTTTTTCAGCCGCGCGAAGCCATAGATTCCGGCATCGGCATCGTGCACCAGGAGCTGTGCCTGGCGGAGAACTTAACCGTCGCGGAGAATATCTGCTTGGGGCGGGAGCCAACTCGATTCGGAGCCCTCGATAGGCGGGCGATGCGGTCCGTGGCAGCAAAAGCGCTCGAGCGCCTCGGTTGCGGGCTCAAGCCCGAGCAGCTCGTAGCCTCGTTGTCGACCGCCGACCGGCAGCTCGTAGAGCTCGCGCGCGTGCTCTCGTACGACGCCCGACTCCTGATCTTTGATGAGCCCACCTCGAGCCTGAGCGACTCGGAGGCGCACGCCCTGATGCGGCTCATTAAGAGGCTCAAAGGCGAAGGGGTTGCTGTCTTGTACGTGTCGCACCGCCTCCCGGAGATTCAGGAGATTGCCGACCGCGTCGTGGCGCTGCGCGACGGGAGAAACTCGGGCGAGCTGCTCGAAGGGCCGTTCAGCCGCGATGGTCTCATATCGCTCATCGTTGGCCGGGAGCTTTCGGATATCTACGGGTACCGAGCGAGACAACCGGGAGAGATAGCTCTCTCGGTTGAGCTGCTGCGCCCCTCGATGCACCATGAGCCGTGCTCATTCACGGTGCGCAGCGGGGAGATAGTGGGGATCGCGGGGCTTGTCGGCTCCGGGCGCTCGGAGCTGCTTGAGTCGATCTTCGGCATTCGTCCCCCCGTATCAGGCTCCGTGTCGCTTTTTGGAGCGCGCGTGTCGATGGAGTCGCCCCTAGAGGCAACTCAAGCCGGGCTCGCGCTCGTTCCTGAGAGCCGCAAGGAGCAAGGGATCCTCGCCGAGATCTCAATCAGCGAGAACGTTTCTCTCTCTCGCATGGCGAGCGGCAGCTCCCTTGCGTTGCGCAGCCGGGCCGCCGAGCGCTCGCTTGCCCAGCAGACAATTGAGTCGCTCAAGGTGCGTTGCGCGGGGGCCTCTCAGCCTGTCGGGCGGCTCTCTGGCGGGAATCAGCAGAAGGTCGTGCTCGGACGCTGCCTAGCCACGAATCCGCGCGTGCTGCTGCTCGACGAGCCTACTCGTGGCGTTGACGTAGGGGCACGACGCGAGATCTACTCGCTGCTCTTCTCCTTGGCTGAGAGCGGGCTCGCTGTACTCTTTGTCTCAAGCGAGCTTGAGGAAGTGATCGGCATCTCAGACCGGGTGCTCGTGATGGGCGACGGCGGAATTCGAGGCGAGCTCCCGCGCGCCGGCCTCTCCGAACACGCAATCATGTCAATCGCATCACCACACCAGAGGATCGCTGCATGAAGAAGAATTTGGGCCTCATTGTGCTGCTCCTTGCAGCTTCCGCCTTCACCTACCTCTTGAACGACAGGTTCCTCGCCCCCGTGAATATCGAGAACCTGCTGCGGCGCACGGCTCTTTTTTCGCTCTTGAGCATCGGCGTCTCGTTCGTCATCACCAGCGCGGGGATAGATCTCTCGATCGGCTCGGTGGTGTGCCTTGTGGGAACCCTCCTGCCCTACCTGGTTGTACAGACGGGCTGGTCTTGGCCGGTAGCGCTCGGGGCGCTCCTGCTGCTCGCCGCAGGCCTCGGGCTGATGCATGGAGTTTTGGTCACGAAGCTCCGGCTTCAGCCGTTTATCGTCACGCTGTGTGGGCTCCTCCTCTACCGCGGAATCGCCCGCGGCGTAACCGGCGATCAGACGCAGGGGTTTGGCCTTGAGTTTGAGGGGCTGCGATCAGTCGCAACTGGGAAGCTTCCAACGTTTGGCTTCTTGCCTGTGGAGATCCCGTACGTCGTTTTTATTACTCTCGCTGTAGCCTTGGTCGCGGGCTTTATTATGACCCGCACCCCATTCGGGCTTTTCTTGAGAGCCATCGGCCGCAACGAAGTCGCCGCTCGCTACAGCGGCGTCGACACCGACCGGGTTAAGATTATTGCGTACATGCTCTGTTCTGCCCTTGCTGGCGTGGGCGGTGTGCTGTTCATCCTGGACGTAAACTCAGCGCAGCCCTCGGATTTCGGCAACTTCTACGAGCTGTACGCAATCGCCGCAGCCGTGCTCGGCGGCTGTAGCCTTAAAGGCGGAGAGTCGAGCATCGTTGGTGTCATCATCGGGGCAACGCTGATGCAGGTGCTCCGGAACGCGATCGTGCTGCTCGATATCCCAACCCAGCTTGAGTTCGCTATTATTGGCGCCGTAATCCTCGGTGGAGCCGCCGCAGAGGAGATTGTGCGGCGAACGGCTGCCCGGGCCGCCGCTGCCTAGTCGGCCGGCACTTGTCGGCGGATGCGAATTTTTCGTAGGGGTGCCCCTCCACGCGTATAGCGATCCGCACAATGTTTCGGGGCGATGGAACCCCTCTTCCTACCCATTCCCACTTTCCGCATGCAACTACCCGACTAGCCGTGTGTTAAGAGGACTGGTCCGAACCTTGCTCATAACTTCTGTGTGTGCGGCGACGAGCCGCAAGGATGGAGTAGCTCAGATGAAGTGCAGAGCCTTTATGTTTAGCGTTGCTGTTTCAATCACCCCGTGTCTGGCAATTGCGCCGGAGCCCGCCGCTGCGCAGGATGCGTGCAGCGTGGAGGACGTTGATGATGCGCTGAACCAGCTTTCGTGTTTCGCAGATGGTGTCTACCTAGCGCCGGACGCAATTGCCGAGTCAATATCTCAGATCTGTTACGACGAATACTCTGAAGATGCGTGTCGAGCATGTTTTAGCCGCGCTCGACGCAAGCTGTACCCGGCCTTCAAGGGGCTCGGGCGGCTCGGACTTATCTCGCGCGAATTCGCGTCGAGTGTGAGGGATGCGATTGATTTTGCAGAGGATGACACATGCTACCTCGCGGACGACTGGCCGTGGGATTCTGGCAACGACGACAATAACAACGATGACAGTACGTCACGCAGAAGGCAGAGAGGACGGAGCGGAAAGAATGAGGATGGTGCCCGAAGCCGAGCAGCAGCAGCCGGTCCCCGCTCGTCAATCGGTGGCAGAGGAACGGAAACTCGACAGCTGGTCGAGGACCTCTGCCCCTGCAATAGCCCTCGTTGGTCGCAGGCGGGAGGACAGTCGTCCTTCCTGTCCTGCACCGACAAGGTAACAGATATCCTGACCCGGCACGGGAAGATCGACTCGCGTCGGGCCAAGGAGCTACGAAGCCAATTGCAACGCAGTGAATGTGGAAGGTAAGGAGGATACAGAAAGGATGAAATAAACGCCGTCCCGCATCCGGGGGAAATCCTAAGCCCCCCAGCCTCATCTTAAGCCCCTCGCCTCACAGCGACCCTCGGATGCGGACCTCGGCTCTCTCAAGGTGTCATAGCCAACCTCTCCTTACCTTCCGCATTTTTTTCCCGCCCCAACTCGCCATTAACCTCTCCCAACCAAAACCTCTCCGGCTAACGAGCCCGTCACCGGGAACGGGAGCGGTTCCGGTTCCGGTTCCGGTTCCGAAATCCCCAACACCTTAAGCCACGAAGAGATCAACACTCCCGTGGCTCGAATGCCGAATGAGGAAAAAATCTGACCGAGTAAAATCACCAAAGGTGGGGGTGTAGCCGCGTTTAGCGGCGAGAGGGGG
>CAZZJR010000008.1:49675-54876 GCA_964654585.1 uncultured Bdellovibrionales bacterium | reverse complement strand
AGGGGATGATGGATATCATCTCCCGCCGCAAGCGAATGTTGACCTACCTTCGGCGTGAAGACGTTGCCCGCTACCGAAATACTATTTCGGCTCTCGGACTTCGCAAGTAACCTCTTTCGCAGAAAAGAAAGACAGTAAAATTAGATAGGCGGCGCTCGCAGTAAAACGGCGCCCTGACGGGAGTCGGCCATGAGGTTTGGCGAGCCGCCTTGCTACGAGGACCAGGCGCAGAGTTGCCTCGGGTCCAAACCAAGATAGGTGAATATGTACATAGTTGAAAGAGAGTTCCACGGGCGCACGCTGCGCATCGAGTCGGGACGTATCGCAAAGCAGGCATCCGGTTCCGCCCTCGTCACGTACGGCGAGTCGATGGTACTCGTGACAGCGTGCTACGGCGCGGAGAAAGATGCAGACTTCTTCCCTCTGACCGTGGATTACGTCGAGAAGACATACGCGGCGGGAAAGATCCCAGGCGGCTTCTTCCGAAGAGAAGGTAAGCTTACTGAGAAGGAGACGCTCGTATCTCGTCTGATCGATCGCCCAGTTCGTCCTCTGTTCCCGGAGGGGTTCACCCGCGAAGTCCAAGTCGTTGCTACCGTCCTCTCAGCAGATGACCAGAACGATACAGACGTGCTGGCAATGTGCGGCGCTTCGGCGGCCCTGACCGTTTCGGAGCTGCCGTTCGAGGGACCGCTCGCTGGCGTGCGCGTTGTGCGCTCTGGCGGCAAGCTGCTCATCAACCCGACGGTCTCGCAGCTACAAAATGCGGAGCTGAACTTCATTCTTGCGGGCACCAAGGACGCCATCGTGATGGTTGAAGGTGGCGCGCGTGAGGTTCCAGAGAGCGAGGTGTTAGAGGCGCTCTTCTATGCACACGAGCAGCTCCAGGTGATCAACGAGATGCAGCTTGAGCTCCAGTCGAAGGTCGGAAAGCCGAAGATGGTGTTCACTCCGAAGCAGCTCGACGCCGACCTCGTCGGAAAGATGCAGGCTTTCGTTGCGCCGAAGCTCAAGGAGGCTATCAAGCTCCGTGAGAAGCTGGCTCGCCGCGATGCGGTTGGAGCAGCTCACAAGGGGCTGATTGCAGAGTTCGTAAAGGAAGGCGATCCGAAAGCTGCCGAGACCGCCAAGGTGGCCGGCAAGGTGTTTGAGGACTGCCACTACAACGTTGTGCGCGACCTAGCGCTCGATGAGGGCGTTCGTCTCGATGGCCGCGACACGAAGACGGTTCGTCCGATCTCGATCGAAGTTGGCTTCCTTCCCCGCACGCACGGCTCGGCGCTCTTCACTCGTGGAGAGACACAGTCGATCGTGGTGACCACGCTGGGCACCGAGGCAGAGGCGCAGCGCATCGAGAACCTTCTCGGCGATGCTTCCAAAACCTTCATGCTGCACTACAACTTCCCGCCGTTCTCGGTGGGCGAGACGAAGCCGATGCGCGGCCCTGGCCGTCGCGAGATCGGGCACGGTGCTCTGGCAGAGCGCGCAGTGCGCCATATGGTTCCAGAGGGGAAGGCTTTCCCGTACGTAATCCGTATCGTCTCTGAGATTACAGAGAGCAACGGGTCGTCTTCGATGGCGACCGTTTGCGGCGCGAGCCTCTCGATGATGGACGCAGGCGTCCCGCTCAAGGCTCCGGTTGCCGGTGTTGCGATGGGGCTCATCAAGCGTGATGACAAGTACGTTGTGCTCACTGACATTCTCGGCGACGAGGATCACCTCGGAGACATGGACTTTAAGGTGTGCGGTACCGCCACGGGCATCACCGCGCTCCAGATGGACATCAAGATCAAGGGCCTCAGCCGTGACATCATGGACAAGGCGATGGCGCAGGCTCGAGACGGCCGGCTCCACATCCTTGGAGAGATGGACAAGGCGATTAACGCGCCGCGCACGCAGCTCAGCCAGTACGCTCCGCGCATCGTGACGATGAAGATCAATCCGGACAGGATCCGTGACATCATCGGACCGGGCGGAAAGACCATCCGTTCGATCACTGAGTCGTGTGGCGTGAAGATTGAGGTTGCCGACGATGGAACGGTATCTATCGCCAGCAACGACAACACCAAGGTCAACAACGCTATCGCGATCATCGAGAGCCTCACGCAAGAGGCAGTGGTTGGCAAGATCTACCGCGGCGTCGTGAAGCGGCTGGCTGATTTCGGCGCTTTCGTCGAGATCATTCCAGGCACTGACGGCCTCGTTCACATCTCGCAGATTGCGGAGGAGAAGATCCGCCGCGTCGACGACGTCCTGAGCGAGGGCGACGAGGTGTGGGTAAAGGTTCTCGAAGTAGATCGCCAGGGCAAGATCCGCCTGTCGATGAAAGAGGCTGCCGCCGACATGAAGCAGCAGCTTGAACAGGCCTAACGCGCGCGGGATTCCCCGTGTGCGCTCTGTGGGGCGCGAGGAGACGATGCGAACGTTTCAGCCACGAAGGTGTGCGGAAGCTGGGCGCTCGCACCTCGCGCCCTTCGTTCTTCTCGCTGCGTCGCTGCTGAATCTTGCGTTGGCTTCCACCGCTCTAGGAGACGAGGAAGACGGAGTTGCGTTTACTCCCAGGAAGGATGCGCAGGACGTCGGCGTGAAGCCTAAGAAGCCAGCAAGTTTTACCCCCGAGGTAGTTAAGCGCGAGTTTTCGTTCCTGCGCTACGAAGGGCTCTTCCGCAATTTGTGTGATGCGCTGTCAGCCGATGGAAGACGGGAGCGAGTGCTTGAAGTTGGGCGAGAGGTTTTCCCGAAAGAGAACGAATGCCTCGCGTGCAAGGCGCTATGGAGAACTGTGCTTGCGGCATGCTCGCCGCGTTCAGAGAGGCTCGCATCGCGGCCACGTCGACGGGTGACACCTGGCAGCGAGGAGCAAGCAACGCCCACGCCAGTTGCCGAGCAGCACGTCGGAGAAAGGCTACCCTCTGTCGAAGTCATTGAGGCGGCCTCTGAGATAAGCATCCGGATGCAGAAGGATGAGCCGGGCGACGCCCCTAACCTCATGGCGCTTGAGCGTGTCATGGGCAGGCTGCAGCAGCAGCAGGGCCTTTCGCCCGCAGAGCGGGATTACTACTCGGCTCTTGAACAGTACCTTTGCGCCGCTTGGAAGGGGCGTTAAGCCGAGCTGGCGAGCGGCTTGCGGCGGTAATAGGCTATATTTACTTTGCTTTTTGTGTACGCTTGCTCCTAGGTCGGTCTCTAAGCTTCAGTTCAAAAGTGGGCTAAATCCCTAAAAATTCTGCGGAATTGTTGACCGAGTCGGTCTCCGAAGGTAGATTGCGGCGCTCGGATTGGAGGTCCCTCCATTCGAGGCACGTCTGCGGGTGGTCCGTGGGCGGGTCCAAGCCTGGTGGCCGCGGCTGCTTTTCGGTTCGCACGCACACGTTCGCTGGCTCGGATCTCAACAACGAACAACTTTTGGACCGAAGCAGGCTGTTACTTTTCATGGCAAGCTCAATTTCAGCAGGCTCCTTTGGGGGCTTTAAAGGCGGCGAAAGCGATTCTTCTTTCGCTAGCGAGTTCGAGGCTCTCCTTCGTGAGCGCGTAGACAACAAGCGCACCGGCACGATAGTCCCGGGAGTGGTCACACATGTCGGCAAGGAAGTTGTTTCTGTCGATATTGGATTTAAGTCAGAGGGAGTTGTTCCCACTGAGCAGTTCCCGCACATAGACGGGAAGATTCAGGTAAAAGTCGGCGATCCTGTCGACGTGTTCATCATCGCTCTTGAGAACGAGATGGGCCAGGTTCTTCTGTCTAAGGAGAAGGCTGACCAGAAGCGTGTTTGGGAGCAGATCGAAAATACCTTCAAGACGGACAGTCGCATTAAGGGCCGCGTTGTGCAGAAGGTTAAGGGTGGCTTACACGTGGATGTTGGTATCCCGGCGTTCCTGCCAGGTTCTCAGATTGACATCCGCCCGCACCGCAACTTAGACAAGTTCATCGGGCAGGAGTACGAGTTCAAGGTCCTCAAGATCACTCGTGACAAGGGCAATATCGTGCTCTCGCGCCGCGCGGTGCTCCTCGGTGAGCGCGATGAGCTCCGTGCCGCTACCCTCAAGGTCCTTCAGGAGGGTGTAGTTATGGAAGGTGTTGTCAAGAACGTCACTGATTACGGCGCGTTTATTGACTTGGGCGGCATCGATGGCTTGCTCCACATCACCGACATCTCGTGGGGACGCATCAACCACCCGTCAGAGAAGCTCTCTGTTGGCCAGACGGTTCCAGTGGTCGTGCTCAAGTACGACCAAGAGAAGGAGCGCGTCAGCCTCGGCATGAAGCAGCTTACGCCGGATCCGTGGATCACAGCGCACGAGCGCTTCCCGATCGGCGGCAGAGTTAAGGGACGTGTCAAGAGCGTCACCGACTACGGCGCGTTCGTCGAGCTGGAAGAGGGCGTTGAAGGCCTCATTCACGTGTCTGAGATGAGCTGGACGAAGAAGGTTCGCCATCCATCGAAGATCGTCACTGAGAGCGAGCAGGTTGAGGCTGTGATTCTCGGCATCGACACCGAGCAGCAGCGCATCAGCCTTGGCCTCAAGCAGCTTCTCCCGAATCCGTGGGAGGACCTGCAGCGCATCCATCCTGTTGGTTCGCGAGTTCAAGGAAAGGTTCGCTCTATCACCGAGTTCGGAATCTTTGTTGGGATTGAGGAGGGGATCGATGGCCTCGTGCACATCTCTGACTTCTCGTGGACGAAGCGCATCAAGGACCCGAAGGAGATCCAGGAGCTGTTCAAGAAGGGCGACGACGTCGAGGCAGTTGTTCTCGATATCGACGTTGCCAATGAGCGCCTGAGCCTCGGAATCAAGCAGCTCTCGCAGGACCCGTGGGATACGATCGCTCAGCGCCACCCGGTTGGCACGAAGATCAATGGCACGGTCACTGCCATCACTGAGTTCGGCGTCTTCGTCGAGGTCGAGAACGGAGTTGAGGGTCTGATCCACAACTCGCAGCTTGGCCTTGAGAAGGGTGTGGAGGTCGCGCAGGCCTTCCCAGTCGGCTCTCAGGTTGAGGCAGAGGTAACCAACGTCGACACGCAGGAGCGTCGCATCAGCTTGAGC
Organism: uncultured Bdellovibrionales bacterium; assembly: GCA_964654585.1. Lineage (GTDB taxonomy): Bacteria > Bdellovibrionota_C > UBA2361 > UBA2361 > OMII01 > OMII01. Next base: position 49,827 of record CAZZJR010000008.1, on the reverse strand, counting down.
GCTCGCTCAATCAAGGAGCGTGCTCGCAAGGATTCCTCGTACGATGCTCAGTACATGGGCGACGAGGAAGGCACTCGCGTCACATTCGGAGACCTCATTCGTGAGCAGCTCCGCAATGACAAGGAGTAGGCTGTAGATTCCTCTGGCGAGGA
>CAZZJR010000008.1:29518-49575 GCA_964654585.1 uncultured Bdellovibrionales bacterium | reverse complement strand
GCCTCAATCAAGAGGGCTGGGGTGAATGGCTTCGGAAGAAAGGCTGTGGAGCGGGCTGAGAGCAGCTCCTTCACCTCCTCTTCCTGTGCGTGGCCGGACATCAGCACGAAGGGGCAGTTGATCGATGAAGCGCGCAGGGTGCCGAAGAGGTCGGTACCGCTCATACCTGGCATTCTCTGGTCGCTTAAGACCAGGTCGGCATCGATCCCGGCATGAAGGTACGTCAGCGCCTCGCTTGGATTGTTGAATGGCATCACCTGGTGCCCCAGGCTCTCGAGCATCAGTGTCAGGGCCTTTAAGACCCCCGGCTCGTCATCAATGAGCACGATTCGGGTAGTGCGGAGGCTATCCATGTTACGTCCTCGGATTAAGCAGCGGGTTGCAGTCCCTATAATGGTTGTGATGCCGCAGCGCCGGATTCTGCGCGCAACTTCCTGATTAGACGAGGGCTAGAGGCACCCAAGCCTCTATAAGTACATGAATACTATGAGAGAATCCCGGGGATTCGGCCCAGGGGCACAAAGAGAGCGGCGAGGCAGGAGAGAGGGGCACGAATCGCCGAGGCGTCTTTCTCCACCTCTCGTTGTGCTCGCTGGTCTCTTTGTGTCTTCAACCTCCCACAAGGGCGCGATAGTCGCCCGCGGAGCCGGGTTTTGGATTACAAAGAGAGCGGCGAGGGCAGCGGGGAGGGGGTGGCCTTCGTCTCTCTTTTTGAGCAGAAGTAAATCTCTCTAAGAGAGTCTGCTTGCCATATTTCAGCGCACTTTACTGCGGTTTATATTTACCCCTGCTCCCCAGCCGTGGTTTTATCCGCGTATGGCTTATCCGGCTTCAAAGCAGGGGCTCCCTCCGATGATGGTTCGCTACCTTGAGTACAAGGAGCGTTACCCCGACGCGTTGCTCTTCTTCCAAGTTGGAGACTTCTACGAGCTCTTCTATGACGACGCGGTAGCAGTTGCGAAGGCGCTTAACCTGACGCTTACATCGAGAGACAAGAATAGCCCTAACCCGGTGCCGATGTGCGGGGTGCCGATAGCAGTGATCGACGGATACGTCGACCGGCTTCTGCCCCTCGGCTTCTCGGTTGCGGTTGTTAGCCAAACCGGCTCAGGGGCGGGCGTTGATCGGGCGCTTGAGCGATTCGTCACCCCTGGAATGAGGCTCTTCAATAGTGTCTCCTCCGATTCAGGAGAGAGTCTCATCGCGGCCCTCGGCGTTGACGCCGATGGTCGAGGTGCGTCGTTGGCGTGGACCGACCCGCAAACTGGCACCGTGCGTGTTCGGGAGGCATTCGACCTGAGCGTGGTCGCAAGGGAGCTCTCGAACCTTATGGTGCGCGAGGTCGTCTTGCCACGGCAAGCCGCAGGAGAGAAGGTGGATCGCCGTACTGGCTGGGTTCGCTCGATTGAGTCTGCCGTCCAGGCCGGGGCTGTGCGCTTCCGAAGCGAAGCTCCGGGTGCGACTGATCTTGAGAAGGGGCTCCCGACGGAGGCGTCGGCTGAGCTGCACGCGATGGGGGTGTCGGCGAAGCGCGCCGCTCGCATGCTGTTCTCGTATATCGACGAGATCTCGCTCGGGAATCCCGTGCCGATACGAGAGCTTTCGCTCTTCCGGAATGCAGGCGCTGTGATCATCGATGCAGCCACACGCCGTAACCTTGAGCTGGTACAGAATACTAAAGATGGCTCAAGTTCCGGAACACTCTTTGGCTTTCTGAACCGCACGGTGACTCCTGGCGGCGCGCGGCTCCTGCGCAGTTGGGTGCTTGCGCCACTACTGGAGCTTCCGGCAATTAGGGCGCGGCAGGAGGCTATCAACAGTATTATGCCCGAGAGCAGAAGTATTGCTCGGGCCTTGGAGGGCTTAAGCGACCTTGAGAGGCTCGCTGCACGAGTTCAGCTCGCCGTTGCCTCACCGAAGGACCTGGCCGCAATTCGGGAGACCCTTGAGCGCCTCCCGCAGCTACAGAGCGCCCTTAGCGCCGCTTCAGGATCGCTCCTCACAGAGGCCGCTCAGGCGATCTCTGCGCCGGAAGGGCTAGCGGAACTCCTCTCCCGCGCTCTCGTAGAGACCCCCCCGCACGTGCTCCATGATGGCGGCGTGATCCGCGATGGATTTGATCCCGAGTTAGACGAGATCCGTGGCGTGCGCGCAACGGCCGATACCTGGCGCGCAGAATTCGAGGCTCAGGAGAAGCTTGCATCCGGAATAGCGAGCCTAAAGGTCAAGTCGAACAACGTAATCGGATTCTTCATAGAGGTGCCGACGAGCCAGGCTGGAAAGGTCCCCGCGCACTACACGCGACGGCAGAGCACGGCAAACGCTGAGCGTTACACGACGCCTGAGCTTAAGAAGCACGAAGATGCGGTTATCAATGCGGTTGGGCGCCAGGTCAAACGCGAGCAGGAGCTTTTTGTTGAGCTCAGAGCTACGGTGTCGCGCTCCGTGGGTGAGCTGCGGCGAATCGCCGGGGGATTAGCGCTCGTGGATACGCTTGCAAGCTTGGCTCTCGTGGCCGAGAGCAATGCGTGGATAGAGCCCGAGCTTACTGAAGAGCCAGTGCTCGTGATTGAGCGCGGAAGACATCCGATTATTGCGGCCCTCCTTGAAGGAGCCTTCGTCCCGAACTCAGTTGACTTCGCAACGGGCGGCCCGTCGTGCTTCGTAGTCACGGGCCCCAACATGGGAGGAAAGTCGACATACCTCCGCCAGACGGCCCTCATCGCGCTACTAGGGCAGATCGGGTCGAGAGTGCCGGCAGACCGCGCACGCATTGGCATCGTAGACCGCGTGTTTGCGCGTCTCGGAGCCGCAGACGATCTGCACGAGGGCGAGTCTACCTTCATGGTCGAGATGCGTGAGGCATCGCACATTCTCGCTCACGCTACGCCTCGCTCTCTTGTCCTCATCGACGAGCTTGGACGCGGTACTGCTACATCTGACGGGTTGTCGCTGGCACAAGCGATCCTTGAGCAGCTGCTCTTCGGTGTTGGGTGCCGAACTCTGTTCGCCACCCACTACCATGAGCTTACCGCTCTTGAGTCCGGCACCGGAAAGGTTGCGAACCTCTCTGTCGGCTCAATCGAGAGAGATGACCAGGTGATCTTTACCCATGAGATTCAGCGTGGGCCAGCGCCGCGTTCGTACGGGCTTGAAGTCGCGAAGCTCTCCGGGCTGCCCGAAACGGTTATTCAGCGCGCGCAGGAGGTCCTCTCTGGCCTTCCGACAGCTGGCAGTCGGCCAGTGCCCGTTCGGAAGCAGCCTGAGCAGCGTGACCTTTTCGCGCCCCGAGTGCCGGAGCCCGACCCCGTAGCCATCACCCTCAAGAAGCGGATCGAAACTCTTGAGATTGACGACCTTTCAGCTAGGCAGGCGCTCGATGTACTGTATGAGCTAAAGGCTCTGGGGGTGAAGCGTGCCCCGTCGACCGTAAGGGGATAGCTCACATGAAGGCTCGCGGCTCCGTCCAAGCGCTCTTTGCAATAGCGCTCCTCATCCTCTCAACTTTTTGCTCGCCGACAGCAGCTGCCGAGCCTGGCGGGCGCACTGCGACGCTCCGAGCCGAGTACCTCCGGCTCAGGAATAACGATCCGCTCGGTGATGCTCCCCAGTTTGAAGCTGAGTGGTATGACCTCTTCCAGCGCATGCAGGGAGCTCTGGCAAAGCCATCATCCGATGAGGGAAGTATTCGGCTTCGTCTATACGCGGCTGACACTGGGTATCGTCTCTTTAGGTTGAACGGGGATTCGTCTTTCCTTGCGAAGGCGGTGGCAGCAGTTGTTCCTGTTGTTAACGAGAGCCGATCAGCTGAAGATCTCGGCTCAGCTCTGCTGCTGCTTGGGGATCTGCGCTTGGCTGAGGGGGCTAATCCGTCACAGGCAGAGAGCCTTTACAAACGAGCATCCAACCTGGGAGGAACGAGCCGCGCGAGGGCAGAGCAGCGGCTACAAGGTCTCCGCAACGGAACGTTTCAGAGGGTGAAGCCCTCCCCTGATGTGGCAGCTCCTCGCGTCGCCCGTCCTATCGCGTTTCGGCAGCGCTGGAGTCTTGGGCCTGTGGTGCTCGACCCTGGCCATGGTGGCTACGATGCAGGTGCGATCGGTCGAGGTGGGCTCGAAGAGAAAGACGTGACTCTCGACGTTGCTCGGCGCGTCCGCGCCATCTTGATGGAGCGCTATTCGATCCCAACCTTGCTGACTCGAGACTCAGACGAGTTCGTCCCGCTCGGGCGCCGCACAGCGTACGCAAACGCGAAGAATGCATCGGCCTTCGTCAGTTTGCACGTGAACGCTTCTCCATCGCACGAAGCTCACGGTCTTGAGGCTTACTACCTCGACAACACCGACGATGCGGCTAGCCAGCAGCTAGCGGAGCGTGAGAACGGGGTTGTTCCGGGCGAGTCAGTGGACGACCTCTCGTTTATGCTGAGCGACCTGATTCAGAGTGGCAAGCTCGAGGACTCAATACGCCTCACGAGGGATATCGACGGATCTTTGCGCTCGCGCGTCACCCCCTCGTACCGAAAGGCAAGATTTCTTGGGGTGAAGAAGGCTCCCTTCTTCGTGCTCGTCGGGGCGCATATGCCGTGTAGCCTTGTTGAGATGTTTTTCGTGGACCACTCACAGGACGGGGCCCAGCTCGCGCGGGAAGATTTCAGGGCTGAGCTTGCGATGGGGATTGCGCATGGAATCGCTCGCTTCGTGCTCGCTGACCGTCGTGCCCCGATGAAAGGAAAAATCCAGGCAGTGTCGGCCAGCAACGCGGTGGAGCCCATTCACAGCAAATCGCTCAAGAGGTGAGTAGTATGCTAAAGATTGAAACGATTCCGGTAACCGAATTTCTCCAGAACGCGCGACTGCTGTGGGATTCCGAAAGCCTAGAAGGGGTTGTGATTGACCCCGGCGGCGACGCTGCGAAGATTATGGATGCCGTGCGGCGCGCGGGAGTGAAAGTGAAGGCCGTGTGGCTGACCCATTCACACCTCGACCACTGTGGAGGAGTCGCACCGCTGCTTAGGGAACTCTCATGTCCGCTGGTAGGGCACCCTGACGAGACGGTCATGCGCCAAGGTGTGCGCGCTATCGCCTCTATGTACGGCCTACCAGAGAATGATTGGCACGACTGCCCTGAGCCGGGAGTGCTGGTTACCGGGGGAGAAACCCTCCACGTGGGTCCACACGAAGCCACGGTTCTATTTACTCCGGGGCACTCTCCAGGGCATGTAAGCTTCTATTTTCCCTCAGAAAATACGCTTATTTCGGGGGACGCACTCTTCGCCGGTTCTATCGGCCGTACGGACTTGCCGGGCGGAAACCACCGGGAGCTGATTAGCTCGATAAAGGAGCGTATACTGCCCCTTCCGGATGAAACTAAGGTCCTGAGCGGACATGGGGAGGACACCACGGTGGGCGAGGAGCGGCGCAGCAACCCATTCCTGGTGTAGAGGCGATGAAGAGAGCTTCGCGGGCAAAAACGAGGGTCGTACTCGGAGTAACAGGGTCAGTGGCGGCGTACAAAGCCGTAGAGCTCGCGCGTGCGCTCATTAAGCGTGGCTGCGATGTGCGCGTTATACTAACTGACTCAGCAGCGAAGTTCGTCACGCCCTTCATGTTCGAAAGCATCACGGGTAATCGCGTCACTACGAGCTTTTGGAATGAAACCGAGACTGGAGCTATCGGCCACATCGAGCTCGCTGATTGGGCACAGGCGCTTCTTATCGCCCCGGCGAGCGCTGACCTCCTGGCGAAGCTGCGCTATGGGTTTGCCGAGACGCCGCTACTCGCGGTGGCTCTGGCAACCAAGGCCCCAATCGTTGTGGCGCCAGCCATGAACGTGAATATGTACTCGCATCCTGCAACTGAGGAAAACTTGCGAGAGCTTCGTGCTCGGGGTGTAGAGATCGTCGAGCCCGAGTCAGGCGAGCTTGCATGCGGCTGGAAGGGAAAAGGTCGGCTGGCGCGCGCGCAGGAGATCTGTTGGCGTGTGCGCAGGGCGATTTCGGCTCAGGATCTAGCCGGCAAGCGGATCGTCATAAGCGCAGGACCCACTCGTGAATCGATCGACCCAGTCAGGTTTCTATCGAACCGGTCATCCGGAAAGATGGGGATTGCTCTCGCACGAGAAGCGTATCGTCGCGGCGCTTTGGTTACACTGGTTCATGGGCCTCTCGGGTCCCGGCCTAACGTTCCGGCTGGGGTGCAGTGCGTCTCGGTGACGACAGCGCAGGAGATGTTCGATGCGGTTACCTCCCGAGTAGAGCCTGCGCGCTGCGACGTAGCGATCCTGGCTGCAGCGGTCGCGGATTTCCGGCCATCGGTCACCGCCACAGAGAAGCTCAAGAAGGCAAGCGCCACACCTCGGATCGACCTTGTTCCTACACGTGACATTCTCAGAGAGCTCGGCTCGCGCAGAGCCACAGGCACACGTCCGTTGCTGGTTGGTTTCGCAGTCGAGACCGGCACAGTTCAGGAGCTGCTCGCCGAAGCGAAGCGCAAGCTGACAACCAAGAACGCCGACCTGATCATCGGGAATCTCGCCCAGGACTCCTTCGACAAGGAGACCAATCGCGTCTGGATGGTTAGCCAGAACGGAGCTGTTGAGGAGAGCGAAACGGCTAGTAAGGTCCTTGTTTCTAGGCGTATACTCGACGCCGTCGTTTCTCTAGAGGCCCTCACTTGCTCCCACGCACGCGTCCAGCACTAGCCCGATTCTTAGATAGAGTACGCGCATCGTACCCGAGCGGTGTGCCTCAGTTCGCACTGAAGCAAAGTCAGAGTACCGGTGTGGCGTGCGCGCTTCTCGTTATTACTGACCAGGTGTCGTTGCCTGACCAAGAGAAGGATCTCCTTGAAGCTATCTGCAATAAGGGGCTAAAACTGCCGTTCGATCGCTGCTGTGTCGCCTTGGTGCGGCCTCGCTCTGAAGTTCGGGCTGCCCTAAACGCGGTTCGAGAGAGCTCGGGCGGCACCCCTGGCGCAACGATCGTGTTCGGTTCAAGTGAAGAGATGGGAACCCTCTCTCTGGATCAGGAATGCGCTGTGCTCCACACCCACGGGCTGGACCGAATAGGAGCGGATCAGGGTGCTAAGAGAGACACCTGGAGGCACCTTCAGAAGCTTCTTCCGCACCTGGCGCGGGGGGCAGACTGAGGCTTTTTTGGCGCGTGTGCCAGTGATACCGGCGTGGTATGCTGCCGGCGGTGGAATCGTACGTATTACTCTTCCTTATCGTTCTCGCAGTGCTGTTCCTTGTGGTTAAGAGCCTCGCTGCCCCTCGGCCCGAGTTCGACGTGGTCGGGCTGGTTGGCAGCACGGGGGAGGCGATGGATACCTTCTCTGAGTCAGGCACAATCACCGTACGAGGGGAGATCTGGAAAGCCACTGCCGCCCGGGGCCTGATACAGCGCGGTGACAAAGTGCGAGTTGTGCGGGTTGGTCCAGAGCTCACTTTGATCGTTGAGAAGCTCGGCTAGCTAACTAAGATTTTTTCGGAGGAATGTATGGGACCAGTTGTTCTCCTTGGAGCGGTGCTCTTCGCAGGTTTTCTCTTCTTCAGCCTGTACTCAATCCGTGCCTACGAGCGGGGTGTAGTGCTGCGCTTCGGTGTGTACCAGGGGATGAAAGAGCCGGGGTTGCGCTTCGTTATTCCGTTTATCGACGAGCTTACGCGAGTCGATCAGCGTGTCATACCGATGGATATTCCGCCCCAGGACGTGATTACGCGCGATAACATCTCGATTAAGGTCAACGCGGTTCTCTTCTTCCGGGTAATAGACCCCTCCAAGGCTGTGCTTGCCGTAGAGAACTACCTCGATGCAACGAGTCAGATCTCTCAAACAACGCTACGCCGCGTGTGTGGTGAGGTGGAGCTGGACGACCTGCTCTCGCAGAAGGAGGACATCAACCGCCGGGTGCAGGAGATTATCGACAGGGCATCTGACCCTTGGGGAATCAAGGTTTCTTCGGTTGAGCTCAAAGATATAGACCTGCCGCAGGAGATGCGTCGCGCCATGGCTCGCCAGGCCGAAGCCGAACGCGAGCGCCGCGCCAAGATTATTCAGGCAGAGGGAGAGTATCAAGCAGCCGAGAAGCTCACGGCCGCTGCTAACATCATGTCTAAGGAGAGCATGTCGCTTCAGCTCCGGTACCTTGAGACTCTTAAGCAGATCTCGGCGGAGAACAGCTCGACGATCCTTTTCCCGGTGCCGATCGATCTATTCAGTGCCTTCTCAAAGAAGAACGGCTAGGAAGTCATGTCGGATACGCCTGCTGCTGCCCCCATCGTGGTGCCGTACAGCTACGAGCTACCGCGCGACCGAATAGCGCAACGGCCGGTTCATCCGCCGGAGTCAGCCCGCCTGCTAGTCGTGGACCGCTCTGCGGGGTCTATCGTCCACTCCACCTTTGCTGATCTGGGAATGTTTCTAAGGGCAGGGGATAGGCTCGTCTTCAATGAAACGAAGGTAATTCCGGCCCGCCTCTTCGGGAAAGCGGCAGGGGCTGATGTTGAGGTCCTGCTCACTGAGCAGGTGTCGGCGACGGCCTGGCGCTGCTTGGCACGTCCCCTGCGCCGAGTTAAGGCGGTTGGCTCGGTGCAGTTCGGGGATGTGCTTCGTGCGGACCTAATCGGCCCAGAGCTTGTTGACCGGGCAGTGCTTGAGTTCACGTCGCTCGCTCCACCGCGGAGTGTGCCCGAGCTGCTGGAGGAGTGTGGCACGATGCCGATTCCTCCGTACATTCGCTCAGGCCATGGCGATAAGCAGGATCGGATCGACTACCAGAGCATCTTCGCCAAAAATGAGGGTTCGATAGCTGCTCCTACCGCCTCGCTTCACTTTACGAGCGCGCTCATCGATGCTCTGCGCCAATCTCCTGGCTGCGATGTCTCAACGCTTACGCTTCACGTGGGAACGGCGAGCTTTCAGCCTGTGGTGGTTGATGGAGCGCTGCGGCCTCCAGCCTCGGAGCGATTCGCCGTTCCTGCCGCCACCATGGCGGAAATCGCGAGCACGAGGACGGCAGCGGGACGGGTAGTAGCTGTTGGCACTACGACCACTAGGGCTCTAGAAACGGCGGCGGCAGCAGGTGGCGAAGAGGGCGAGACAGGTCTTTTTATCCAGCCCGGATTCTCCTTTCGGGTGGTTGATGCACTCGTAACGAATTTTCACCAGCCGGGCACTACCCACCTCTTATTGGTAGAGGCGTTGCTGGGTCGCGATCTTCTCGCCACGTGCTACGATGCGGCGCTCGCCGAGGGGTATCGGTTTCTTAGCTACGGCGATGGGATGTTAATCGTATGAGCAGCAGGTACGAACTGAAAAAACTTAGTGGAAAGGCTCGTCGCGGCAGCTTTCGAGCGCGCAAGGGAGTGTTTGAGACTCCGACCTTTATGCCGGTGGGCACGAAGGCGACGGTAAAAGGGGTCGACGTCGAGCGCTTATCTGAAATCGGCGCGTCTGTGATGCTGGTAAACACCTACCATCTGTGGCTGCGACCGGGTGCTGAACGGATCCAGAGACTCGGCGGAATTCACGCCTTCACTGCCTGGCAGGGGCCGATCTTGAGCGATTCAGGTGGCTTTCAGGTTTTTAGCCTAAAGGGGATGCGCCGCCTCACGGAGCAGGGGGTAGAATTTCGCTCACATCTTGACGGTTCAAAGCGCTTCCTCTCGCCAGAGGGTTCTATCGAGGTCCAGCAGACGCTCGGAGTGGATATCGCCATGGCCCTCGACGAGTGCCCCGCGAGCGACCTCTCCTTTGAGGATTTTGAGAAGTCGCTTGATCTGACATTCCGCTGGGCTAAGCGCTCACTTGAGGCTCGCACCGATCCTGAGCTGTGTGTTTTCGGAATCACCCAGGGAGGGTGCCATCGAGAGCTCCGCACTCGGGCGGCGCAACAGATTTCAAGCCTGCCGTTTGATGGGTACGCTATCGGTGGCTTAAGCGTTGGGGAGCCCAAAACGTCGATGTACGATGTGTTGAGCTACCACGTCGACCAGCTGCCTGCTGGTCACATTCACTATCTTATGGGAGTGGGAACACCTGAAGATATAATAGAGGCTGTGTCGCAGGGTGTTGATATTTTCGACTGCGTCATGCCCACCCGCTCAGGTCGCTTCGGTCGGGTCTTTGTCGAGGGTGACCCCCCATTCATAAACATTAAGAATGCTAAGTTTTCCGAGGACACGGCACCAATTGACCCGGGGTGCTCGTGCCTTGCGTGCAGAAAGTATACCCGAGCCTACATTCACCACCTCTTTAAGTCTGGTGAGATGCTCGGACCGCAGCTTGCAAGTATCCACAACCTGGCGCACTACCTCGCCCTAATGGGGCGTATTCGCGCGGCGATTGAGGATGACTCCTTTCCGGTCCTGTACGAAACGATAAAGAAGCGCTGGTCCGCTCTCGATTTTCACGCGCTCGCTGAAGGCTAGCAGAGGCATTGCCACGCTACTTCTCCTAGGCTAGGGAAGAAAATCATGGTGTAGTGGCTTCTACAGAACGCTGTGTGAAAAGCAAGGGTTGAGTTTCGCCCGAGGCGCTGTTAAGACTTCCACCACTGTTTGTCGGTCCGAGCATGGAATCTGAGTCGTTTCGATCCCGAGTTTTAGCGCTAATTCAGAAGAGCCGAAGGGCTCTGCGGCTGTACAGCAGTGCCGGCAATACCTCATTTGTGCGCATGGAGGGGGCGTCCACAGAGCTTTCGAATGCCCAGGTAGGGGAGTGGCGCGAGATCAACAGCCTTCTGCTGCGTAGGCTCACTGAAGCAGCTGAGTCACCAAACACCAAAAAGCTCATATACGACGTTTTTGCCCTGCGGAATGATTTCCAGTCTCTTTGGCGCTCGAGCGAGTCGGAGCTCGTCGTTTCTCAGCGGGAGCTGATCGCTTGTGCGGAGCGCGGCGACTTTATCAAGGCAACCTCACTATCTACTGTCCTCGTTAGCCTCAAGGCACGTGTGCAGGCTGGACAGGCAGCCCATCACGAACTCGACATGCTCATCAAGAAGAGCAAGGTGGTTAGACCCGCCGCGGAGCTCTCGGAAGAGGGCGCTACAATTCTCTCAACTCTTGAGCTATTGGACGACCAGGCGATCACAGACGAGGAGGGCGGGCGACCCCGCTCCGCACCGGTGCTTAAGCTTGCGGCGGGAGCCGGTAAGGTGATCCCGCTTAAACGCAGGTAATCGCCTCACCCCACTTGGGTCAAAACGCGAACCGGTGCTCCGGTGAACGCTGAGACCACTGGTACAGGACCGGGACCAAATGTCCGATCGATCAGCGTCGCCCAGCACAGCACCGGTATCCCTTTCAGCGTCGCTCGAGTGTGTGCCTCAAGGCTTGAACGTGCAGTGGTGATAACATCTGTCACCAGGATGGCCGAGTGCCCCTTGTACTTCTCACCGTGTCCGTTGGACATCTTGCTCTCAAGGTACTGCTCAAGCGGGACTTCTTTCCCCTTGTTGAACAGCTCTGAGTAGACGGCGCACAACCGCTCTGCGAAGAACGAGTATCCCCCTGGAAGCTTGAGGAATAGCTGCGGCTTGCTCGGAGACACTACGTTCCTTATTCGCTCGGCTACGTACTCCGCGCAGGCGTCGAGGTCGGACTCACTCAGGTCCTCGACCCGGTAGAAAATCCGGCTTTCACACCGCCCACCGATCGGAACGGGCTCCTCGTACTCCTCAGTAATACGGGCAAAGATCTCCTCAAGGTCCTCGATGGTTGCCATGCTCAATATCCTAATCGTAAAAACAGCTCACTGCTCATCTTGGTGCTCAGCGATAGCGATTTTCCGTACAGCGCTGATTGCAAAAAGTAGTAATCAAATTTGCGCATAGCCATGTCAGAAGTTAGGGCACTCCCGAGATGCGAGGCAGCTGCACGCGCACCCGACCCCCGGTAGGGCGGTTACACCGATTCGGGCGGCAACTACTCGTACCCTTCCCGCCCTACGGGAGCCGCAAACAAACCCAAATCCGGCTGGCGGAGGATACTATAAAAATCTTGTCTTAACAGGGGGTTTTATTGCCTTTAGCTACGTTCGGGTACACGAACTTTCAAGCTCGGCGTATAGCCACAGGTGCAGTAAAAAGTTAGAATCCTCGATGTCTTAACGACTGTTTACGTGCCTCGTGGTAGTTCCTATGAGCAATTCGGTTCTCGATAGCACCGCCTCCGCCCCCAAGATCACCCGCCGAAAGACGCGGTTGGTACGAGTTGGTGACCTAACAATCGGCCACAATAGCCACATTTCTGTTCAATCGATGTGTGCCACAAAGACGCAGGATCTTGAGGCAACACGGAGGCAGATAGCTCTCCTCGAGGAGCATGGGGCGGATGTCATCCGGATAGCGATCGACAGCCGCCGAGACGTGGATGCCCTAGCCGAGCTGCGGAAGGGGACTTCTGCTCGCCTCGTTGTCGACCTTCAGGAGAGCTACAAGCTCGCAAAGAGCGTGGCTCCGTACGTACAGAAGATCCGTTACAACCCCGGACACCTCTTTCATCACGAGAAGGATGTGCCAGTTTCGGAGAAGGTTAAATACATCGTGGGTGTAGCGCGTGAGCACGAATTAGCAGTTCGAATTGGGGTCAACTTCGGTTCGCTCGATCCCGCTCAGGCCGCGCTCGGAAAGGATCGTTTCGACATCGCCCTGGAGTCCGCCCGGGAGCACATCGGGTACATGGAGGACCTCGGCTTTGAGAACTACGTGGTGTCGCTCAAGAGCTCTGACCCGAACGATGTCATGGATATCAACCTCCGATTCGCTCAGGAATTTCCGATGATTCCGCTGCATCTCGGCGTCACAGAAGCCGGAATGCTCCCCTTGGGAGAGGTTAAGACGAGGGTCGCTTTTGAAAATCTCCTGGCACAGGGAATTGGCGACACAGTTCGCGTATCTCTAACGCTTCCCCACGCCGAGAAGTTCCAGGAAGTGGTTATAGCGAAGAAGATCATCAGTGATGTGTACGCGGGCCGCTTCCGTTCCGTGCCGCGTTTCGTCCACCAAGGGCTAAACATCATCTCCTGTCCTTCGTGCTCACGGGTCGAAAATGAGGCCTTCGTCGTTCTTGCTCAGCAGGTTCGAGAGATGACCCAAAACTTCAAGGAGCAGAACCTAACCATTGCGGTGATGGGATGTCGGGTAAACGGGCCCGGAGAGACAGATGACGCAGACCTGGGACTCTGGTGTGCTCCAACTCACGTCAACCTCAAGCGCGGGAAAACGCTTGTTGGCCAATTCTCCTACGAAGAGATCCTCCCAAAGCTGCATGCTGAAATCCAAGACGTATTAGCGCAGAGAGGCCAGTAGGGCTGACGAAGCTATGAAGCTACTTTCGCCTGATGAGTTGAGCGACGACCAACGCTCTGTGCTCGACTCGTACCGGACCTCACTGCCGGAGGGCGTTGTTTGTGTAAATGTCGTTCTCGGGGCTGAGAGCTGGGATGTTCGCCCACTTATCTTGCGAGGTAAGCAGGTGTGCATCTGCAGAACATCCCAAGAGCTGCCCGAGGCGCAGTGCAAGGCTTTAGCGGCCGAACTTCAGGGATTCTCCGTGATACGCTCTTGCCCGGGGGAGGTGTTGCGGGCATCGGGGGCAAAGCGCTTCTTCTTGATTAGGCCGTACGTGACATCGACTCTGAGTGACCAGATGGACTCGGGAGAGATCCAGAGCGGCCAGCATAACCAATGGCTGGTGGAGAAGCTCTTCGCGCTGCTTCGGGAGATGCAATCGTGCAGTCTGATCCACGGGCACATCTGCCCATCAAACTTGGCTATGACAAACGGCTCCCTGGTTCTCCTTGACCCTCTCATGGGAGCGATCAACAACACACAGGGCAGCTTGTTGGCTCCTGAGCTGTCGCCGGGGCAGGAAGTTCCATGGAGCGCTGACCTGTTCGGTCTCGGAGTTACCCTGCAAGCCCTCCTCGGGGGCTCAATGTCGGCGGAACAGGAGCAAATTACCAGGAGGCTTCTGCTTCCTTCGGCGCGCCAGAGGCCTTCCCTCGAGCAGGCGCAAGAGGCTTTCCTCGTCGCAGGTGGCCCCTCAATGCCTTCACAGAAAAGGAGTGACCGGGTTATCAAGCGAATTTCGGAAGACGCTACGAAATCAGGGGGCTCGACTGGAGACAGAAAGCCGAAGGTGCCAAGCAGCCGGGGGCCTCTCTCTACGATGCTCTGGCTGGCGGCGGCGTGTGGTTTTGCAGCCCTCTCGATAAAGGTGTTTTTCCCGGAAATATACGCGAACGTTAGCAGCAGGCTGTCGCTCTTTGAGTCGCAGGTCGATCCCACTCTTGCAGCCGACTGGTCCAGCGGTGACCGAGCTAGAATGACGGCGGTAGCTCGCCGCGCGATACTAAATCAAGATGAGGCTGCCGCGGCTGTTATTGTTGACTCAATCATGGCAGGAGGAAACCCGCCTAACACGACACCACGCCTGATGAGGGTCGCGCTGAACGATCTCTGGCGGAACGAGCTCACTGCAAATGACGTTGGAGCAGTGCTACGTCTAACCGTGGCTCCGTTGTTCAAGGAGGGGCTCGATTCTGTGCCGCCTCTGGCTTCTCTTCATCCGGGAGTGATTCTGGCCGTAGCCGGCGAAATGCCTCCGAATGATCCCGCACCGCAGCTCAAGCTGCTGCCGCTGTCTACCTTCTCTAAGCTGCCAGACCCGTTTGGTGCTGCGTTCAAGCAGCTCGGTGATTTAGGCGTCAGCTCAGCTGGTGCTCCAGAGTCCGTTGCGCTAGCGGCTATCACCTCCGGGATGGCGAGCAGCCGGGCGTTTGATGCCTTTATGGGGAGCGATGCCTCTCCAAAGACCGCCATTGCCCGGCTCACGATACTGATGCCGATCGTTTCTGGTAATGACGCAGCAACGGCGCAGCTCGTAGCTTCAATACGTGATCGAGGCGGAGACTTGGGGCAGGTCTTAGGCTGGTTTGACATAGAGGACCTCGCTAAGTGGTCTGGCCTCACCGGCACACAGAAGCTCACGCTCGTGCTTAATCGCCTACCTGAGGGCGAGCTTTCCCAGCCGCAGTACGCAGACCTCATGACGTTCCCGTTGCCAGGTGTTCGGGAGCAGGCCGCCGTCGAGCTTAAGAAACGCTTCTTCAGGGAGACAGATGGAAATCTGCTGTTGACGCTCTCTGGCCCGGGAAACCGATTGACGCGCGAGCAAACCATAGCACTCGTGTCGGCCCTCTCTCTTCCGCCGGCGAAGCGCACTCCGTTCGTCGCCGCTTGGTTTGGACTCAAGCCGGCTCCCGATACGGTGCTTCTCATACTACTCGCGCGTAGCGGCTACGACAGCTCAGATACCTTCAATCTTGAGGCGGCGCGTTACCTGCGGCGCACGCAGTGGAGTGCCACTACGGAGATGCTGCAGCTCTTGGCACAGCATCCGGAACCCCTAGCTAGAACGCTGGCGTACGCCAAGCTCGACCCAAAAATCGACGGCCAGAAAAAGATACTGCAAGAGCGCATATCTGCGGAGAAAGACAAAGGGCTTCTTAAGATGGTTATGGGTAAGCTGTCAGCTGAGCTGCCACCTTCGTCACCCTCTACTCCAGCAGCGCCGAAGGCTCCCTAGGAGAGAGCATCGGGTTCCGAGCACAAAAAAAAGGCCAGGGGATTACTCCCCTGGCCTCTACGTTACCCACAGAGTGGGTTCCGCGCCTTACGGCATGATGTTCTCGTCGTTGAAGAAGGTCGACATGAACGAGCGGAGGATGAACGCGCCTACGGCTACAATCATCAAGCTCAATGCCGCCTTGTACTGACCGAACGATGCGCTCATGATCGCGCCGATACCGGCAGCGGCCATGACGAGGGCGCCGAAGCTTCCTTCTAGGTACAGGAGCACGGCGTTCGTTGCGTTCGCGATCTTCTCGTCGTTGTACTTCGTCTGGGCCAGAGCATCGATTGAGAGGCTCGCCCCAATGAGTGCGACTCCGAGGATGAACATTACTGCACGACCTTGCTTCTCGCTCGGAGCAACGAATGCCGCCGAAACGCGCTGGCAGAGCGCAGTGAACTTCTTGTTAAGAGCATTAATTGACTTCTTCATAGTACCTCAAATGTTTTCTTCTACGTTGCTAGTGTTGCTTCTTCGTAACGACGCGACTAGCGCGTCCCAGTTTCATAAAGGTTATAGCAGATCCGTACAGCTATGTTGCATAACGGGGGGCTCTTTTACGTTCTTTTTAGCCGGGCAAAATCAGGGCGTTAGAGTGTCTGACTTGAGAGGACGTCAATCGACTAATTGGACAGATCGTGACACGTTCCTACCAAGCGATTACTGTGCTTTTCAGCGTCTAGCCCGCTGAAGAGTCCGCTAGGCCTGGAAGCAGCTTCTCTGGGTTGAGCGTCGTGCCATCCTTTCTAAGCTCAAAGTGCAGGTGCGGCCCTGTTGAAATTCCCGTGCTACCCACCGTGCCGATAATGTCGCCGGCGTGAACGTGCGACCCCGGCTGCACTAAAATCTTCGCGCAATGGCCGTAGTGGCTCGTCAGCCCATTGCTGTGGCGCACAACAACAAGCTTCCCATAGCCGGCATACGGGTCCGCAAACATTACCTGTCCATCTGCGATTGCCCTGATAGGTGCTCCTGCCGGAGCAGCTAAATCGATACCGTGGTGGTGCTGGGTTACCTTTTTTAAGGGGTGACGGCGATTGCCATAGGAGCTCGAAAGGCGTGGCCCCATGACCGGGTAGACGTACGTACCCACCTGCTCTGAGGTGAGCATGCGGGGGGCTGAGCTGGATGGCACAGCAGCTGCCGTCGCTGTGCCGAACAGCATGGCTGAGCATGCTGTAAACGATAGGGCTGCTATAGTGCAACATCGAGCGACCATCTTTGCTACTTTCCTGGCGATATCTTCTGTAATCTTCGGAATGCCTCTTCCTCAGCATTTACCGAATATCCCTTCACACGAACTGCGCTGCCGTCGTTCATGTTTGAGGCCCCATCCCCGAAACTAACGAGACTGGAGTGAATCCACGCGCGTTGGCCGTTCGGCGCGAAGACGCGGTACCACTCGCCTTGACGATCCTCCACCGCCAGGCGGGAACCACGACGGAGCGACATGAGAGCTGAATTATTCTTACCCGGGCCCACTCGCAGATCTGCTTTGTCAACCGTTACTGTCGCAATCTGAATGTCTGCGTTACGGCTCGGCGGCTTTACGTCTTCTGCCGGTTTAACGACGGCTGGAGCCGCCTTCTGCTCGGTGGCGACCCGCACTGGCTGTGGCGCGGCTGGCATCGGCACGTTGTAGCGACCGAGGCTGGCCCGAGTCTTAGCATCGACCATCGTTGAAAGTCTTGTCGCCTCTGTTTCAGCAAGCGTCAGTTGGCTCCGCGTATCCTGCAGCTCTGAGTCGAGCTTCTGAACCTGCGCTCTGAGCTCTTCCATCTGTTTACGCAGCGCCTCGTTCTCCCGACCTAGCGTTGCTGCCTTCACCTCAAACTCCGACGGAGCCTTTGGTCCCTCCGCGGTCTTCTGCGTCTTTGGCGGTGTAACTTGAGTAGCTGCCTTCTTCGCCGACGGTGCCGGCTTTGGAGGTTGTTTCACTGGAGGTGCTACGCGAGCAGCTTTCTGTGCTTCAGGAGCAGGGCTGGTGAGCGATGTCTTAATCTGGGCAGCTGGCGCTGCACCGATCGCCTGCGCTGAGAGTCCTTCCATAATGGCTCGCTCCGCATTCAGGAGCGTCTCGCGCAACTCATCTGCATCAGATGGAGCCGACTGAGCATGGCTGGCTGAGAGGGGAAGGATTGCTGAAAGAGCTAGATACATGAGGATGCGACGGCTTCTACTGAAGCTGTTTGGCGTCGCATTTCGAGCCTGTAAGTAGCTAAAAAACATAGGAACCTTCATCTCCAACCATCCCCTTATCCACGCGGTAGGAGATAGTGCTTCAGCCCTTTCCTGCAAAAAGGGCGGAGATGAGGGATTTTCGTAGGCCGATCAGCTAATTGCCTACTCAAGCCCCATAGTTCGCCGGATGTCGTTAAGGGAGCTACCCCCCGGTTTCCGGTCTGCTGGCGCCGGTTGAGCGGCAGCAGGCGGGGCAGCGGCACCGCTGCCAGCGATCGCCCCCTCAAGGAAGGGGTCTTGGTCAGGGACCTGCTTGCGCCTCTGGCCTGGCGCCTGGGGTTCGAGATCCATGGCTGCCAGCAGATCGACCTCCTCTTGAGTCACCACACGGCGAGCCCGATTGGCTGGAGCAGAGTCGGCGATGGACCCACCGGACTGGTAGCGAACGACAAATGCCAGGAAAGCCAGCACGAGCAGCGCTCCAATCTGGATCTTGCTGCCAAGCGGCGCGATGAAGTTGCGGAAATTGATGAGGCTCATGGGCTGCGGCTATTCCTGGTTCTTTTGACGCTTATAGTATTGCCACCGACCTTGGCGGATCTCAACTACCTCTTCATGCCCTGGACGGTAGTAGTGCCCCTCGGGGTCGAGGCCAGGTGGAACGTCGACTACGTCCACCATCGGCTCCTCCCAGACGTACTCAACTACCCCCGGCACGTTACGGACCTGATACTCCACCACTTCCGTCACGGGGGGCGGAGGGGGCGGGGTGCTGCAGCCGAAAAGAAATGTAACGCCCGCGAGACACGCGATAGCCACCTTTCTAGAAAGATTACGTTTCATAGTGCTCTCCTCTACACTCCCGAGTCCCTGAAGCCTGACTCCATCATTGAATTGATAGCGCCGGATACCCCCGATACTTCGTCAGGTTGGAACCCTGCGCCTCCCAACATCCGCTCCTGGAGGTCTTTGGCGCCATACGGAGCCATCAAAACTACCTCCTCCAGAGCTTTGCTAAAGTCGTTGTTGTGCCGCACGAGTGAATCGCTGAACAGCTGGTTGTCGTCACCGTTGTTCGTGCTCACCCAGTAGAAAGCCGGCTCGACAGGCAGAACGAGGGCGCCTTCACCGATGTCCGAGAGCAGGTAGAACTGTGACTCGACTCCCTTGACAGTACGGAGGCGCATGATCACGTCAGCCTGCTGCGGCGTAAGAGCGAACGCCTGAGCGGTTAAATGGAACTTGTTCGGGTCTTGGCGCAGGAAGATCTTGTGTGCGCTGTTCTGCACGATAGCCTGTCCGCCCGACCCTACGTAGAAGTCCTCTCCCGACTGAGAAGCGGCGATAACGATACCCTTACGCTTGCGGTACAGCCGAAAAGCGGTCTCGATCGTGCCCGCCTGCGTCTTGCCGATAAGCTCATGCGCCTCGTCGAACACGAGCACCTTACGGGTGTCGAGCTCGCGCGGGTCATTCATGACAGTATCCGCCCACACCATAGCGATCTTGAGGAACACACGCTGCAGGTCCGGATTGCGGCTGAGAGCCTTGAGATCGAACACGATAAATCGCTCTTTGAGCTTGAGGGAGCCTGGCCGGTCGAAGAATCGGGCGTAGGTACCCTCACCGTAGTAGTCAGCGATGAGAAGAGCTATGCGCTGTCGACGGCGCGCCGTATCCTCGGTCTCGTCTACTCTCCGTGGCGCTCGCAGCACTGAAACAACATCACTCAGGATGAATTCACGCCGCATCGGACCGCTGCGGTAGATGCGGTGGGCCTCTATCAGCGAGTCGGCAACGCTACCACGCTCAAGTCGGTCGGGAGCATTGCTGCCATCAGTCGCCATGTCACAGACCACGTCTGCGCACATGTCTACCAGATCTTTGTAGTCGTCATTACGGGAATCGGGCGTTATCTCGCCGAGTCGAGCGAGGAAGTTCATCGCAGGCGCCTTGGACGGCGTTGCCTCGTACACGCGACCACCGAAGAGTCGGGCGATCTTCTCGAATCCGCATGGCTGTCCTGTCATTCCTTTGTCGAAAATGAAGGTAATTGGATTGCGCTCAATGATTCTGCCATCTGACAGCGTCGCGTAGTGCCCACGATTGAGCATCGTAATAAGGAAGCACATGAGGTAGCTCTTACCGGCACCTGACACACCACTTATGAGGACGTTGGGAGCGATATTCGAGTCGTACAAGTCGAACCCAATCAGCTCTCGGTTCCAGAGGCTTGG
>CAZZJR010000008.1:15395-29418 GCA_964654585.1 uncultured Bdellovibrionales bacterium | reverse complement strand
ACCCCGAGTCGCACAATCTGCTCGCGAGAGTCGTAGAGCTCCTGGCGAGCTTGGCGAATCGCCTGAATCTGGTGGATTACCTTCTGGTTTGAGCGGCCTCCCCAGGCGCGCTCGCGCATGCCAAGCGTGCTGTCGAGTCGGTCGAGGCGCTCGAGCTGCTTCTCCTTCGGATCCTTGGAGAAGGTGACGCTTATGATATTTTCGTACGGCGCAGATTGAAGCGGCGCAATCATCAGTGGCAGACAAGCCTTGGGAGGCTTCACCATCGACACCGAGCGGAATACCCGGCCGTCTTTGCGGATGATGCCATCCTTCGGGTGATCGACGTGGGTTTCTGACACCTGGTTCGCGAGCAGGTCTTCAGAATCATACTCCGGTACTGGAATAGCGGTGGTGCGTCCACGCTTATGCTTTCCTGGCTTTACGCTGCGCCGATTGAGAATCGGGTAGAGGAGGTTTATGAGGTCCTGCCCATCGAGCCGGCGCGGCACGAAGCCCAGGTCAGCGAGCTTTGCCGCAGAACCATCGATGAGGCCTTTAAACTTATTCGCGAAGCCCATGTACTCCGCGTGACGTTGCTCGGCGCTCATGCCCACTGCACCATGCATTAACATCTTTAGCGTCCGGGCGATTTGGTTTAGGAGTCCTTTGCCCTGCCAGGGGGGATCAAAACGGAAAGAGATAAAGAGCCTGAGGCGGCGCGGCCTGCGCTGCAGAGAGCGGCTCTGGCTCGCCAGGCGGATAGAGCGAATCCAACGCCGAGTCATCCAGCCAGCTGGGCCACTCAACGGGTACTTGGAGATACAATCCCGCAGCAGGTCTTCTACATCGAATGTCGTAATCCAATTCATCTGTGCTGAGATGGTGTGGTCAAGGGCGTCGAGCAGCTCTTGCATGCGCTCAGTGAGCTGGAATGCGTCTGCATCCGAGACCTTGGTGATCCACTTGGGCTGAAGCTCCCACATTGACCAGAGGGATGCATCAGAGTGAACGAAGATCTCGTTTTCCTGATCCCACTGCGCGAAGGGGAGCAGCTTGTTGAAAACTTGCTCGTCCTGAAACAACCTTTGTCGGGTCAACCTATTAATGCTCATTGCACCTACTCGCTAAAAAGCTTTGGTGATTCACCGGTTGCTGGCAGAAAGCGCACCTCTTTGCCAGCATGGTCGACAACAACCTGTACTTGCGCCTTACGCTCAATCAAGCGGGCGAGCTCGTCGATCGTTCCAAGGTTCTCAATCGTAATCTTCTGCTTCGCGATAGACGGGTCAGTATAACTTTGGTACCGCGACGTCGCTGCGAGTACCCGTGCTGCTTCTTCCATTGACACGTTCCGTAGGTTGAGCTGAAACACCGGCCGGAGCGGAGGACCAGCTTTCGCCAGATCCGAATCCGAAGTCCCGGGGCGCTCGCGCTGCGGCAGCACCTCGGGTGGCTGCGTCCACCGTGTGCGGGAGTACACCGGCTCCGACCCAACCGTTCTCATCGACGGGAGGAACAGCGTACGGGCTTTGCTAGCACTCGGGTCGTACGGCTTCACGCCGCCACCACAAGCTGCAAGCGAGACCACCAGCGCTGCTATGATACCGGAGTAGATTCTCATCACCGAATATCCTCTGGGGTTACGAACCCAACTGCTGAGCCCCCCTGCGTTCCGCCGAGCTGCGATTCAAGCTCGAACGCGTCGGTCACGGCCCACTGGTCCTTCTTCACCTTTAGGTAGTAGTAGTGGGCGGGCACGAGGTCCCCGTGTGTGTTGAGATGGTCGGGCACCCACATCAAGCGCACTACCGCCGGCTGGATAACTGGATTTACCGGCTGAGGCGCGAGCGCCCGCTGGTAGGTCCCCATCGCCTCAAGTGCCTGTCGCGCACTCTCGCCACCATTGCCGTCCGCTCGGAGCGCGTCATCATTCTTCTCCCCGAGGTACGCCTCTGGAGGTGGAGTTTCGTAGAAGGGATTAAAGACCCGGCTCAGGGTGGTGCAGCCCGACAGCATCGCTGCGAGAGCTACAACCTGGAGGGGGCGGAAGAGTACTTTCATAATCACCTCAAGCGCTAATCCAGTGACGCGTACACAACTGAAGGATTTTCATCCTCTAAAGATTCAAGCAGGTCCGGTATGGCAAGTGACTGCGAGAAGACGGCCGTTGCTTCGCGATTCGAGAGAACCTGCACGACCGGAACGAGCTGCGAGACCCGGTCACGGATGAGGAGCTGCCACTGCTCAGCAGCAGAGGAGAGCGCCACTCCACCAGCGTATCGACTTGCATCGCTCACACTCACAGAATTGGTTCCGTTTCCGTAAATAATATTGTTGGTGTTAGCAGCAGCGACTGCCTGGCCAAGTCCTGCGAGGCCTCCCGCCATCGCAGCGCCACCAATCGCTTGTCCGAGCGGGTCAATCAGCACTCCTGCCATTCCACGGATTCCATCTTCACCGACAACCCAGCCATCGATTGCGAACTCCTTACGGCGCCCATTCGCGAGCCGAATGCTCAGTCGGGTCAGTCTAAAGAGAACTCTAGAGTCAGTGAGCGAGCCCTGCGCGGCGGCAATGACTCGAGCTTCGCCGAGCGGAATCGTATTGCCGTCGGGTCCCATGACGTTGCTCAGCAGCTTGAGCACGACCGGATACGGGGTGCCATCCGTTGGAGCGTTTACGCCAGCCAGTAGCTTCACTCGAACTGAATCCCCCGGCATAATCGCCGCAAGCTTCGGCTTGATCGGCGGGGGCGGTGGCTGCACCGCGACTGAGTCGCTCGCGAAACTCGTGAGTTCTTCCGGGTCAGCCGGAACGATATCCTCACCTGCTACGTCCGACACGTCCTTCGGGGCAGTGTTAACCTGCTGCGTAGTGGGATTCTGCTCCATGTTTGAGATTCGCTCGAGGATCTTCTGGAAGATCTCGGCAGTCGTGTTCTCGAACTCCTCCATCTTCTTGAGCTGAGCAGCCTGGTCAGCTTGCAGCGATGCCAGCTGCTGGCCCTGCGTCTTTAGCTGTCCGTCGAAGCGAGCTACGAGGTCAGTCCAACGCTCATCGTGGTCTCCAGCACCTGCCGTGGTCTGCTGCTCCTTCTTGGGAGCGCGTCCGCGGCGTGGGGTGTTCTCTGAGAATATGAGGAAGAGGAGCGCAACGCCTACAAGACCGGCGACTACCTGGGTCTTCCGGTCACTCTTGAGGCGCAGTGCTAGATCTTTCATCATCTGTGACATACTTCACCTACCTTGCTAGCGAGACCTCGTCACAATGTAGACCTTCGCGTTGTGCTTGTTCGAAATCTGCTCTTCGACGTTCAGGGGCCGAGCGGCCAGCTCCCACGAGGAGGCTGAAACAGCGCGTGTGCCATCGATACGGAATGTTGCTGGATTCAGCTTCTGCGATTGGTCGAGCAGGTTAGTGGTGTCTAGCACGTAGCCCCACAGGTTCGGCCCGATAAACATCCGGTCAATCTTTGCAAGAATCGACCCATCACTCACAACTGTCTGCCCTTTGTACTTTTCGCTCGTGGTGTAACCAGGAATCGTC
This sequence comes from uncultured Bdellovibrionales bacterium, assembly GCA_964654585.1. Taxonomy (GTDB): domain Bacteria; phylum Bdellovibrionota_C; class UBA2361; order UBA2361; family OMII01; genus OMII01. Next base: position 25,890 of record CAZZJR010000008.1, on the reverse strand, counting down.
TTCTTGCCGAACTCTGCAACAAGCACCATCTCTCGCATGAGCCCAGAAACTTTGCTCGCCGGCGCGTACTCGTAGCTGCGCTCGGTGTAACCCTCTGGCGCTGACTCTTCCTCGGCTCCGAAGGCACCCTTGCCATCCTCGATGAGGAGCTGTGCATCGCGTGGGTTCTCTTTACTCGCAACCAAGACTCGAATGGGGTACGAGCGCCCGTCGTTGAGGCGAACGATTAGGGCTGCGCCCTCTGCTGACATGTTTTGCTTGCCGAACAGAATGAGAGCAGACCCCTTATTTTGAATCGCGATCGGAGCGTTTGAGTTGTGGAAGCCGTCTTTTATCTGCCCGCCTTCGAACATGATCTCGGTTGGCTCACCGATATTGACGTAGACCTCGATTTCGCCGTCCCCCTGCTGGTACTGCACATCCCGGGCGAATACCGGCGCTGAGTAGCTGAGGGCCGCCAATGCCGCCGCTGCTGCTAGTTTCGCTGTTCTTCGAGCCATAGTCGTCACACCTCTAAAGCTTCTCATCTCCTAGTCTCCTTCTCCTGGGCGCTCTCCGCGCGTATTGGGGTTGAAGACGATGTTGGTGATAACAATACCGTACGGGTTAACTGGGTTTCTCGGGATGGTGGTCAGCTCAAGTCGGTACCGGCTGGTGACGCTCGGAATAGGAGCTCCAGCGATCACCTTCCAGCGCTCACCGCTTATCGATACGTAGACCTTGTTGCCCTCGCGTTCGACTTTGGTCTTCAGCGGGTCTACGAAGAACACCTGAGTTCTCAGGGTTGTCTCGATAGCCGGTAGCTCGGAGTTCATGTTCTCATCGTTGAACTTGGTGAGCAGTGGCTCCTTGAGCATCGAGCGAGCGACCTCGAATTGCTTGCGCGCAGTGTTCGGCTGGTACGTAGCCACCAGGTTAACGTAGTCGTTTGCCACATTAACAAACTCGGTGTCTGGAATGTCCTGAGCGGCGTACATGCCTGGCATCGGCTTCGATGGAACAGAGAGCGTGATCTCCCGCGTAGACCACATCACGAGAGCAAAGATAATCGCGATAAAGGTAGTGGGGAGCTGGATGAGCGAGAGGGCTCGCCACATCATCGCCTGGTCTTTGTAATTCTCCCAGAGACGGATCGTGTCGTTCTGGCTGCGAGCAGCCGTGAGCTGGGTGTCCGCCACCTTCTCTCTCACGCCTTGTGCCGCTTCCTTTATCTTGCCCATCGAAACCTCATCCTAAACCGCTCAAACTATCGATTCGCAGGGTCGCCTAATCCCTTGTTGATAACCTTCTCCAACTCAAGCTGCCGGAACAAAGAGGTAACGCCCAGCTCTCGAACCGGTGCGCCACTCCAAACCGGCTGCAACTTTGAGGGTGCAGGTATGCCAATCGGCTCAAATCCGAGCTGTACCATGCACAGATTGCGAACACCGCGCTCCTCATCCGGAAAGCGTTTGCGCATCATGGCGATAACGAGGGTCGTCCCGATCATAATCAACACGAGGAACGGCATGGCATTCGCTGGCTTGTGTAACGAAGCCCCAACCATCAGCGCCATCGTGAGACCGGCCATCCACTCCATGAGCTTGCAGCCTGCAAAGGTCCAATCTTCGTTTAGGCAGGGTATTACGTCGCCGCTATCCATAGGTCTTTCGAGCCTCTTTTAGTAATCAACGCCGATTACCGCTTTGCTTCAGGCAAAAGACGGGGATCGGCCGAAAACTTAATACCTCCGCGGGTGGCCTTGGGCTGCGGATCCAGCACTCGCTCAAGGTCCTCCGCTCGATCTATCAGGGTGTTACGCCACTTGACGGGGTCTAAAAGCTCGTCGGGACGCGCTATCTTTCGTGCCGTGTCGAACTCATTGAGCGCCGAGATGAGAAGGGCACGGGCACGGGCATAGTGAGCCACCGCCTCAACGGCTGTTTCCTGGTCAGCTGCGCCGAGAGCAACGGTCCGGCCTTCGGCGTAACTTGTTGAAACTCCGAGCCCGAGTAAGGCCACGAACAGCGACACAGTAGTAATTGCTTGCCTAACCATTTGAACCCCTTGGCCAAATTTATGTTTCTGAGGGCCCAGCTCCCCGCCCCAACTACTTATCGCCATGAAGCCCCCACCAACTAGAGGAAACCCGGCTATTCTGTATTTCGGAAAATGATCCGAAATACTCTGATAGGGAGGAGGGGATACCCCGTACCCAGAAGGCGCATGTCGCCTTCTGTGTGGGGTATGGTGCTATTCGACTCGTTTGTTGCCTAACGGCGAAAACCGTTGGAAGCTGGCGGCTCTTGTAGTTTTCAGCAGAGAAAGCCGGCCTTGCAGGCTTTCCTTGATTGGACTGGTAGGTCAGCCGTACACTCCCTGCTCGGGGCCATTGGTCCCCTAACGGCAGGTTTTTTCGAAGGGATATTTTACGGTGGTAGAGGGGTTGCCCACTCCAGATGAGAAAGACCTCGAGCTTCTTCGCTCGGTACGACGCCGTAACTATTCACGCCTCCTAGCCAGATCCGTGTTCGCGATTATCGGTGCTCTGCTTGGCGTGCTCTTAACCGTTCACTTCGTGCGCCGCAACGAACCTGTGGAGTTTCGGCTCGTCGACGCCCGTCGGACGATCGACTCAAGTGGTATCCAGTGGGGCGAGGATGTTTCTTCAGAGGTCGCTAGCTACCAAGAGTGGCTCTACCTGCACGGCACAGCGCTGGAAGCCTCGCTCTTTGCAGATTCAGCCAGTCTGCTCGCACACAGCATGGTCGCTACCGCTGGTGATGACACCGATGTCTCTGAGATGGGACTGTTCCGCCAGGTATACCTTTCCTTGCATATGGGGCTCCTGCGCGTCCTGTTTCTCGTTATCGCCTCCCTTCGGGCTCTTATCGTAGTGATGGCAGCAGCGGTCGTTCTCGGGCTACGCTCCTTTCGGTCCTACTCAGGCGATGACGTGCTCGGCCAAATGGGAAACGGGCGGATGTTCTACTCCGGCGTCAGGGCTGGGCTCGATAAGCTCACGGCTCAGGGCGCTCCTGACGTGCAGGTGCGCGGACTCGCCTGCCCACAGCTAGCGACCCAGGTTGAAACTCGAGCCTCCGCTATCTGGAAAGTCCTTGGCGAACACGGCGCCCAGAATAGCACCAACGAAGGGCTGGTAGCAGTACTCACGAAAAACCGCGCCACATCGGCATACGTTGCGGTACCCGAGGAAGATGGTCCCCTCAACAGAGCGTTCGGGGGGTCAACTCTCGGCGAGCACGTTCCGGACCTGCTTGAGGCAGCCCTCTCTCTTCATGCTGGCTACGCGGCGGGGGATGTGACACACCTTTCAAATGTAGGCCCAGAATCAGCTGGTGCGAAGCCATTTACCTCAGAGGAGTACGCAGGGGCGGTGAAGTCAGCGTTAGACCGCGTACTCTCGCCAGAACTCAAGCGCGAACTTGGGGCGCTATCTGCTGCCGAGGTGGCGACAGCTATTCTCTCTCTGCAATGCGGAAAGGTTCTGGCTCACTCTTTCGAGGGAGGAAGGTGGACCCTTAGGTCGCAGTTTCCGCACCTCAACGCTCGCGCGGTTCTTCACTCCGTGTTGGCGTATCCTGAAGAGTACGACTTTAGCCAGCGCACTCGCATCAGGCAGGCGCTCATCTACGCCTCGCGTTCGAGTTCATTCGCTCCTGTTCGAATGCCGATCGGGATGCCAGACGATATCTGGGCCCTCCGGCAGTGGGTCGAGGTGCTCCTGGCCAACCCTCACGAACTAGCCTCTGCTGCGGACGACATCGAGCTCGTTGGAGTCGTCCGTTCTGCGCACCACGCCTGGAATGAAGAGTTCTTGGAGTGCCTTGACTCCAGAGCAGCAGGGGAAGCGGGGTACGTCGCGACTGCGGCTGGGCTACTCTTCGTGCCGCTGAAAGATGTGCTGGCGATACTGAGGCGAGCCGTGCCGCCCGGTAGCATCAAGAGGCTAGAGCAGCTCCTGACCGCGGTCAGCACGAAGCAGCGCGTACGTGCTGCCGAGCTGGCAAAGCGCGAAGGGGAGGTGACAGACCACCTAGCCTTTGACCGGATCTTCCCGCCACTGACAGACGCAGAGGTGGCTACTCTCACGCAGCTCCACGGCTGCTCGGAGCTGGATATACGAGATTGGTCAGCGATGCGAATCGTTCTCACCTCCTACGCTTGGTTGGCGAGACGGGTAGGTGACTACACGGTTCCGGAGAGCTCTCTCATCTTTGCGGTCTTCAAGGCCCGTGACCCACTGCCCGGCGCAAACGGACTTGGGCTGCTTGGCAAGTCTGGTCTCGTCCCGTTCCGTGGAGCTCGGCTTCAGAGCCAGTGGGGCTCCTCGTGGAACTCCCGCTTCCTATTCGCCGACAAGGCGACGATGTCGGAGACTCAAGAGGACTTTGAGAAACTGATGCAGGGTGTGGAAGAGAAGCTGGAAGACGAGGCGGCGAGCTCGATCTCGCCGGTGAGTGCCTAGAGGAGTCTGAGCGGATGGCGCGTAGCTACAAGAAGACCGACTACGGAGCTCTGCGGGACGAGCGCATACGCCAGGCGATGCTTGCGTCTGGCCTCACGGCGCTCGGCTCTCTCGGTGTTGCGCTTTCGCCCTTCGCGAGTGCTCTCGGCCCAATGGCTTTGTTTGGCCTCGGGCTTATTCCGGCGGCAGCGTTAGGCAGAAGTGCATTTGAATGGGGTAAGCAGCATTCACTTGAGCTTGAGCGCGCACGGGAATCGGAGTTTCGCGGTGGGAAGGAGGTGCTCGGTATGCCTCCAGACCGGGAATCGCTCGGGAGGGCGGTTGAAAACGCGCGCTCAAAGAACAAGAAAATGCTCGACCGCTACCTGGTGGGATTCGAGCTTGAGTCCGGAGATCCTCTCTGGGTAGACGATGACGAGATCTGCACGCACGGCGCCGTGTTCGCAAAAACCGGAGTAGGAAAGACGCTTTGGCTTGAATCGCTCATATTCCAGCAGATGGCCCGCGGGCGCGCGAGCGGATGCACTTTTATTGACGCAAAGCGCGACTCAGCGACGCTGGCACACATCATCTTGATGGCGATGGTGACGGGCCGCATAGAGGACCTCATCATCATCGACCCATTCGAGAGCGTCCACGCCTACAACTTCGTACTTACCAGTCAGCGTGCTGACGTTAAGGCGCGCAAGGTGCTGCGCGCTGGCCTCCCTCCAACCTCGGACCAGAGCACTACTAAGCACTACGACCGACTTGCGGCAGACTCGATCTACCGCATGGTCCGTGCCATGGAGAGCTTTGGCTTAGCCTGGTCAATTCGTGACATCGCAGTATCGCTCTCTGCGTTTCAGCTTGCCTACCCCCACCTGCGCAACATGCTGAACAAAATCGGAGCGCGCCAAGCGATGGTCGAGCTCGGCCATCTCGCATCGAGCTACCGGAGCGTGAAGGGCGTTCTCGACACTGCGCGCATTACCGACAATCTGCGCGGTATTGCATCTGAGCTTCACGCCATCTCTGGCAGCGAGGCCGGTGAAATTTTCTGCACGCGCTACACAGACCTAGTGCTCACAGACGCTATTCTGCGGGGGAAGATCATCTACTTCATGTTGCCTCGCCTGGAAGAAGCCGAGAGCGCTGCGCGTATGGTCAAGGTTTTCCGGGAAGACCTCGAGGTTTCGATCGGAGAGATAACCTCATCGCGCATTCACAATCTGGAAGACCCGCACCTGGTCATCATCGATGAGGGCTCGTCTACATTCGGACCGACGTGGGCGAACCTTTTCGAGCTTGCGCGGCGCGGTCGCTTTGCCTTGCTCTTCGGCGCGCAGTCTACGGGAGGCTTAACCGATGCAGCCATGGGTCTCTCAGAAGCTTTCTACGAGCGCGTAATGGCCAACGTCAACCTCAAGGTGATGATGCGCATTGGAGATAACCGGACAGCATCAGACATGACTGAGTGGTTCGGGAAGATTGCATCAACGAAAAAGTCTGTGGGCACAGGTGTGACCACGGGGCTCTCAAGCACGCTTCTAAAGGGGTCTCTCGACTTGAGCGCACGAAGAAGCGGCGGAGAATCACAGAGCGTCAGCTACCAGGAAGCAGAAGAAGATCTTGTGAGCGCAGAAGAGTTGAAACACGAGATGTCGGCTGAGAAGGGCTTGGCGTGGTTCGATCTCGGCAACGGCAAGATTGTGAAAGGCCGGTCATTCTGGTTCAATGCAAACCTTCCAGACACGTGGGAGGGGAGAGAGTTTATCGTTCACCCTGAGAAGCTCGAAGTCGACGAGATCGGGTTAGCGGACTGGGTGGACGAGCAGATCCTTTCGCAGGAACAGGAGGAGACCTCTCAAAAATTTGCGCCCAAACCGCGCAGCCCACAAGAAGCTCCGCCGGTTCCAGAGAAACGCAGCGGCGGACCGCCAGCTGCCACGCCGTCGGGAGCTAGTGCTCCGGAGGCAGCCCCCACCGGCTCATTTAAGCTTGGGCCTATGCTGCGCCCCGGCGGACGCCCACGTGGTTCGGTCACATCGCTTCTCAAATCCCCCGCAACTCAAACAGCGCCGACTACTGCTGCCGAGGCTTCGCCACCTACTCCAAAGACACCCCCGGCAGCCCCGCCTGAGCAGAAGGAAAAGGGGGAGCCCCCTAAGCCAAGTGGCCCTAAAACTGGACCACTTAAGCTCCGAAAATGACAGGACAGCGGAGCGATTCGCCTCTGTACGGATTCAGGCTGGAAATCCGCCAACTGCATGAAACATTTGCTTTCGAGTTTGTCCCGCAGTAATCTTTCGGCAGGCATTCCGGGGGTAAAGTTACCTCCAGGTTCTTGAGTGGCGGGCCGGTCCCGTCGACAGTTATCAGGAGCAGGGGGGAACTGGGGGACGCTTGGTGCGTGCAACCCTACATCCTCCATTATTGGCTTTAATGGCGCGGTCGATGAATTGGACCGACTGTGAAGCAGCTCAGGGCGGGTCGGACACGTTAGGTAGTCGCCGGCCAGAGCCGCTCACAGGTTTTACGAAAGGTGAAGGTTATTTATGTACCGCGGTGGCGTCACGTTCTCAATCAACAAATCCTTCGGTCGGCTCCAACTCGTTCCAGAGCCGCAGGGCTTGAGGCTCTTCTACACACCTATAGTCGATGGCGCAGAGGCTCCGGGCGCTCCTGGTAGCTTGGACATGCTGCTGCCTATAGACGCTATCGGCGGGCTGTGGGCAACAACTCGCGCCTTCTTGTACGGCGTTGAGTCACTCGATGAAAATGTCATCTTGCAGAGCGGCGAGAGCGAGAGCGACTCCGATACGCTCATCAAGCTCTACCGTGATAAGCCTCGTGGGCAGCAAGGAAAGCTAAGCGGCGAAGAGGTATGCTGGCTCCGCATCGTTACGGGGCGCACAGAAGAGGAGCGCCGCCGCATCAAGCTGGGGCCCCGCGACCTGCTTTGCTTAGAGCTCTCCTGCACATCAGTCATGACGCTATCGAGCGAAGCTGGCACTCATAAGCCGGCCCTCCTGTAGTCTGCATGGCATTGACTGACTAGAGCCCGGAACAGCCCCTGTTTATCGCCGGTTCGGCCCGTTAGCACGAGGGTTTACTCAAGTGCGCCAATTGGGCACTATGTCGGCGATCGTGTGCTTTTTCGTTCCGGTGCGACGCCAGTGGCCGGCTTTTGAGAAGCGTTAGTCGCACCTTGTTCTTCGGACTTCGTATGGCAGAGCAGCATGGCTTCCGCAAAGTTGAGGCCCGTCCTCATTTCCCCTCCTTGGAGAAGGGAGTCGTGGAGCAGTGGAAGAGGGACGCTACCTTCAAGCGCTCCCTTGAGAAGACCCGTAACAAGCCCGAGTTCATATTCTACGACGGTCCGCCCTTTGCGACGGGCAGCCCTCACCACGGCACCATCTTCGTGTCTGCACTCAAGGATGTGGTCGGGCGCTACAAGACCATGCGCGGTTACTACGTGCCCCGCACCTGGGGCTGGGACTGCCATGGCCTGCCGATTGAGACGATCGCTGAGAAGCAGCTTGGCCTAAAAGACAAGAGCGAGATCGAGCGCTCTGTTGGAGTCGCTGCGTTCAACAGCGAATGCCGGAGAATAGTCTCTGAGTACGACGGTAACTGGCGCAACTACATCGACCGGATCGGTCGCTGGGTTGATATGGAGACTCCGTACCGCACCCTGGATCGCTCGTTTATGGAGTCGGTGATTTGGGCGTTCGGCGAGGCGTACAACAAGGGCTTCATCTACAAAGACTACAGAGTCGCTCCGTACTGCTACCGGTGCGAAACCTCGCTTTCGCTCTCCGAAACCCGTGTCGACGACAGTACCCGGCCGAAGCAAGACAGGACGATCACGGTCAAGTTCGCGCTCAAGGGATTGGATGGTGTGTCAGCTCTCGCCTGGACGACAACGCCCTGGACCTTGCCATCGAACTTGGCGCTGGCCGTCGGCCGAGATGTTGAGTACGTGGTTGTTGAGTCACAGCTCGGGAAGGTGCTTTTAGCGAAAGCTGCCTTGAAACGATACGAGCGGGAGCTTGGGAAGGGACCGCAAGTGCTTGAGACCTTCACCGGCGAGCAGCTTGTTGAGAAGAAGCTCACGTACGCGCCGCTCTTCCCGTACTTTGCAGCCGCCGACGCCTTCCGCGTCATCAGCGCCGACTTCGTTTCGACCGAAGACGGAACGGGGATCGTGCACATGGCGCCGGCGTTCGGCGAAGACGACTACTGGGCGTGCCGCAAGCACGGCATCGAGGTGCAGAATCCAGTTGATGCGAGCGGGTGCTTCAGCTCAGAGGTGGCTGATTTCGCGGGGCAGAACGTGCACGAAGCGAACCCGGCGATCATCAAGCTTCTGAAGGAGCGGGGTGTCGTGGTGCGCGACGAGACGATCGAGCACAACTACCCGCACTGCTGGCGCTGCCGGACGCCACTCATCTACCGCGCCCTCGATGCGTGGTACCTGAGTGTTGAGCCGATTCGCGCGCGAATGGTTCAGACCAACGAAGAGATCGATTGGCACCCGGAGACGGTCAAGTACGGACGCTTCGCTAATTGGCTCGAGAACGCTCGCGACTGGAACATCTCCCGCAACCGTTACTGGGCAACTCCGATCCCGGTCTGGGAGTGCTCAAGCTGTGGGGAGCGAAAGGTGTTCTCGTCGGTCGAGGAGATCGAGCGGGAAGGGAAGACACCGCTGCCCGACATCCACAAGGAGTTCCTCGACGCGGTACAGGTTCCGTGCAAGTGCGGAGAGAAGATGCAGCGAGTGCCGGAGGTGCTTGACTGCTGGTTTGAGTCTGGCTCGATGCCGTACGGGCAGTTCCACTATCCGTTTGAGAATGCCGAGCATTTCCGCTCGCACTTCCCGGCTGATTTTATCGTAGAGTACACGGGCCAAATCCGCACCTGGTTCTACTACCTGCACGTGCTATCCACGGTTCTCTTCGACCGACCAGCCTTCAAGCACTGCATGGTGCACGGCACTCTTCTCTCTGCCGATGGGCGAAAGATGTCAAAGAGCCTCAAGAACTACACTGATCCGCTGCAGCTCATGGACACTTACGGGGCGGATGCGCTGCGCGCATACCTGTTTTCGTCAGCCGCGGTCGGAATTGAGGACCTGGCGTTCCGCGACGACGGGGTTGAGGGCCAGATTAAATCTATCTTGCTGCCGTTCTGGAACGCGCTCTCGTTCTTCACCTCGTACACTGAGGTCGACAAGCTCTCCGCGGCTGACATTCCGCTCGCGGGGCAGGAACTCGGCGAGCTAGACCACTTTATCCTGTCGGAGCTTGAGCTCCTCAAGGCATCAGTCACGGAAGGGCTCGACACATACCGGATAAACGACGCGATGCGGCTCTTTGCGCCGTTCTTCGATACCCTTAACAACTGGTACATCCGGCGCAGCCGTACGCGCGTGTGGTCGGACGACCCACGCTCCAAGGAGAAGCTGGCGTTCTACGCCACGCTGTACGATGTGCTTTCTACGTGCGCGCAACTTATTGCGCCTCTCTGCCCGTTTATCGCCGAACTCGTTTGGGAGCGGCTTGGGAAGAGCGAGAGTGTGCACGTATCAGAATGGCCTGATGGGCGCCCATCGCTCGTTAATGAAACTCTTTCTCGGCAGGTGAATCTCGTACGCGAGATGGTCTCGGCAGGTCTCTCTGTTCGTTCACGAGAGAAGCTTAGAGTGCGACTGCCGCTCGCCACCGCAAAGATCGCGGTGAAGAATCCGGAGTCACTCGAAGCCTACGTTCCTGTGCTGTGTGGTGAGCTCAACGTCAAGCGGATCGAATTCTTGGCCGATGCCTCCTCAATTGCGACACTGTCAGCGAAGGTAAATGCCCGCGTGCTAGGTCCACGCCTCGGCGGCCGTGTACAGGAGGTGATACAGAAAGTGCGGGATGGAAGTTTCGAGGTCACCGGCGAGAGTTCAATCCGGGTCGGAGAGATCGACCTCGGTCCTGGCGAAGTAGAGGTTGGCTTCTCGGGGAAGCCTGGCTTGGCGGTTGAGTCCGGAAAGGGCTT
>CAZZJR010000008.1:0-15295 GCA_964654585.1 uncultured Bdellovibrionales bacterium | reverse complement strand
ACTATCGACCGATAAGTAAAGTTATCGGGCAATAAGGGGATGTCCCAACGGAGCCCCTCATGTGCACCCGTTCTTAGCGCGGTCTGGAAGCTGTGGGGACAGCGACACGGATTACCCGGGTGCCTACGGTGCCTAAGCGGTCACGCACCGTCAGCACTACCCGGTACACCCCAGGGCGCGTAAAACGCTTGGAGAGCACCGCAGAGGCCCGCGAAGAGCCGTCGGGAAAGCTCCATACGTAGCGCAGCGGCTCGCCCTCCGGATCGCTCGAAGCCGAAGCGTCGAACTTGAACACCCCGGGCTTCTTCAGCCGCTGAGCCCGGGCAACAGCTTTCGGTGGCCGGTTCACGTAGATCGCTTGAAAGGTCTGCGGTTGGCTCTCCACAACGAAGGTCCTCGCAGCGCTCCGCAGGCCGTCACTCCAGCGGTCAAAGCTTTTTCCAGCGTGCACAGCCGAGGCCACAATTGTCTGCTTCGATCCTACAATCGGGTCGAACATCGCTGGGGCAATCAACTCTCGCTCGTCATCCACGTACGTCACGATCGCCCCGCGGGGGACGCTTGAGACCTTGTACTGCGCCGTTTCGGGCAGTATCGGAATGCAGCGGTTATCGACCAGCCCCTCCCCCGCCGATGCGCTCAAACAAAGTTCGTACGAGGTGTTGTCCGAGTGCTCCTCCGGCAGGAACGACCCAGACGGGCCTGAGATCTCACTCACCAGGTGCTCATGCTGGTTGTGCTTCTGAAGCACGAGCCAGGTAAGCGATGGAGGTTCGCCGACAGAGGCGGTTGCATGACCAGAGAACGTGATAGCGCGCCCAATCTGGTATCGGACGCCGGGCAGCGGATAGTCGATGATTGCAACGGGTGGCGAAACGCCCGTTCGTACGGTTACTTCCTCAGAGATCTCCGTGAACGGAGCACTTTTCTCGGCGACCCGAAGCGTTACGGCAAACGCCCCAACCTTCGTGAATAGGTGCGTGGGATTCTCCTCATTGGAGGGCGGCGACCCGTCGCCGAAATCCCACGTGTACGAGAGCTGCTGCCCATCGGCGTCGTACGTCCCGGTGCTAGAGAAGCTCACCGTTAACGGTATGTCTCCGGCCGCAGGCAGCGCATTAAGGCGAACTGTCGGTGGCGTGTTCTCGCCCTCGAGGTACTTGAATCGTCGAATCTCGCTCGTGCGGGTCTTAAGGTCGATGTACACCGCATAGATGTTCGTGTCCGGGCCTGTGATGAGCTGCACAGCGCCGAGCGGCGAGCTCTCCTGCGCAAATTCGTGCCGCGTCGGACGGCCAAACGAGTCGAATGTCAGGTAGCGAATAAATCGCTGCGCGTAGTCTGCGTAGAAGAGCGCTCCGCGGTAGCTCGCTGGGTACGAAGAGCCCTCGTAAAAGGCCACGCCGGTGATCGACGAGCCGAGGTCCTTCCCGGTGCTGTCGTACGGGTGGCGGTACGTGAAGAGCGGCTTCGTGACGGCGCCCTGCCCGCGCGCGTACAGGGCGTTGCAGGCATCGATCGTATCAGGGGCTTGCTTAAATCCAACCTGCGGGATGCTCTCATCTGCCATGCCCTCAAGCGTTGCACGATTTAAGAAGCCTCCCTCGTAGCACGGCCACCCAAAGAGGGCGCCCTTACCGACGTTAATCTCCTCGTAGTAGGAGGTCCCGACGTCTCCAGCGTAGATTTGGCCATTCGCTTGGTTGAGCGTTACCCTGAACGGATTTCGAAAACCTAGAGACCAGACCTTCGAGCGATTTGAGTCGGGTCGCTCCACGTCGAAGTACGGGTTACCTGGGACTCCATTGCCAGTGTCTGGATCTACTCGAACAATCCTCCCCGACATGCTGTCTAGGTCTTGGCTCCTAAAGGCAAGAGTCGATGGGCGGTCGTAGTCAGAGCCGTCACCGAATGATGCAATAAGTGTCCGGTTTGGTCCGAATTGAAGCGTTCCTGCCGTGTGCGAGAGCGCATCACATGGGATGCAGTCAGGGATCGGTTCACCGGCCATCGTGAGCCCAGTCATGCACGAAGCACGCTCGGGAACGTTCGGATCACCAACGGGCACTGGAGGAGCCATAAACTCCATCCGGGAGTTCTTCCCAAGGATAACCTCCAAGCTGCCGGGAACCGCCTCGTTGTAGCTCTTCGTTCCGTCGGCCCGAACTCGCACGACCCTGATTACTCGCGGGTCTTGTGAATCGGGCGTGCTGCCTGGTGGATCGTAGACGTACGAAAGGTAGATGAAGGGCTTTTCGGGAAAGTCCGGGTCAACCGCAATGCCGAGCAGCCCACGATCCGTGCTCTTGTTGACCTCGGTGGAGATATCGAGAAAGGGCTGCGTGCGGAGCACCCCGTTCACGGCTACCATCACCACCCCATTCTTGATCGCTAGGTATACCCGCTCCCCCGGCGCAAACGCCAACGCGGTCGAGACTGGCAGACCGCGCAACACGACCTCCTCCATAAATCTCTCTCCCGGAGCAAAAACCGACTGCGCCCAGGCGAACGGATGCGCTCCGAGAAGAGCTTCCAGAAAAATAGAGAGTAGTGCGATCAGTCTAAGGCGTAGAAAAAAAATCATGGCTGAGCCCGCTCTGTGGCAGAGGTACGTCGTGGGACGTTGCCACAAAGACAGAGCACACGGGCATGATTCGCTTCAGGCCGGGCTATCCGACGCTACATGCCGTAGGGGAACTCTTTCAAGTTAATCTTCCCGCTCTCGCGTACTGCACGCAGAGCCTTAGAGTATTCAACCAGCATCTGTAGCGAATAGTGCATTCGCTTTCGCAGCTCTTCGTCGTGAGAATCAACAGGTGAGCTACCTTGCAGCATCGATTCGGCGTTACGAACGATAACGTGATCCGGCACGTACACTAGACGGGTGTTCTTATACGAGGACTGGCGAAGCTCTGCGATCGGGTAGCTCCCCCCGACGCCGCTCGAGACCGAAACGATCATGGCGGGCTTGTGACCAATCTCCCGCGCCCCACACAAGAGAAAGAAGTTCTTGAGTCCGGCAGGCACCATTCCCGACCATTCCGGGCTGACAACAACAAAGCCGTCACTCTCCTTGAGGCGCGCTGAGATCGGACCCCAGAGGCTCTCCCACTTCGGGTCGTCACTCCAAACACCCTCATCCCAGAGGGGTAGAGGATTCTCTGCGAGCGAAATAACGGATGCCTCGACTCCAAGCTTCGTTAGGTCAGCGGCGATATATTGAGCAATCCGGTCTGACTGAGAACCGGCGCGATGACTTCCAGAAATCACTGTGATGTTCATACCGTCGGGACAATGCCTCAACCCAGTCCCAGGGAACAAGCAGAAAAGCCATTCTTGTCGATAACCCGCTATAATTACGCCAAAAATAGGGCTCGCTGACTGTTGTCACGATTGAATCCATGATACAAAATCGCGGGTATGCACCTGCCGAATCACCTAGAGCAACTCGAAGCAGAAAGTATCTTCATCCTGCGGGAGGTCGCTGCGCAGTTCGAACGACCAGTACTTATGTACTCCGTGGGGAAGGACTCCTCCACACTGATTCGACTCGCACAGAAGGCTTTCTACCCCGGGAAGATTCCATTCACCGTTCTCCATGTCGACACGGCCTACAAGTTCCCCGAGATGTACGAATTTCGCGATCAAACCGCGGCGGAGCTGGGACTCAACCTGGTGCTGCATCAAAACGACGCTGCCCTGAAAGATGGAGCGAACCCCTACTCTCTTGGCACCCAGCGCTGTTGCGCTCTGCTCAAGACGGGGGGCTTGCTTCAAGCGCTCGCTCGCTTTGAATTCGACGCAGCCATCGGAGGAGCGCGTCGAGAAGAGGAACGCAGCAGGTCAAAGGAGCGAGTTTTTTCGTTTCGAGACAAGCACGGCCAGTGGGACCCACGCAGCCAGAGACCTGAACTCTGGAACGTCTACAACGGGAAGCTCGCCAAGGGTGAGTCGATGCGCGTGTTCCCGCTCTCCAACTGGACCGAACAGGACATCTGGAACTACATCCTGCTTGAGCAGATCCCGATCGTGTCGCTGTACTACGCCAAGAAGCGCAAGGTCGTCGTCCGGGGTAACATGCTTATCCCGGTGATCGAATCAGACCCACGCACCTACACAGGCATGAAAGTCGAGGAGGTCCTGTGTCGATTCCGAAGCCTCGGCTGTTACCACTGCACAGGGGCGGTTCGCTCGGATGCAGACACGCTCGAAAAGATCGTTTCCGAGATGACCCAAGTAAAGACCTCAGAGCGTTCGAACCGCATCATCGACTTCGACACGGACGGCTCAATGGAGCTAAAGAAGCGGGAGGGCTACTTCTAATGTCAGCTGCAACTCCGCACCCTACTTCGAGCAACGCCCACCTCTCGATCTTGCGCTTCTCCACAGCGGGCAGCGTCGATGACGGCAAATCAACCCTGATCGGGCGCCTCCTGCACGACTCAGGGAATGTGTACGAAGATCACCTCGCCGCACTTGAGGCGAATGCCAAGAAAGCGGGCTCGGCGCGAGTGTCCCTGGCGCTCCTTACCGACGGGCTCAAGGCTGAGCGCGAACAGGGGATCACTATTGACGTGGCCTACAGGTACTTCGCCACGCCGCGACGGCGCTTCATTCTTGCAGACTCGCCCGGGCACGTTCAGTACACGCGCAACATGGCTACCGGCGCCTCGACCGTTGACCTCACGATTATCCTGGTCGATGCCCGAACCGGTGTTATCGAACAGACGAAGCGGCATGCCTTCATCGCTGCCCTGCTCGGGGTGCCGCGTATCGTCCTGGCCGTCAATAAGATGGATCTGGTTGACTACTCGCAGGATCGATTCGATGAGATCGTTGCAGACTTTACAGAGTTTTCGGCGAAGCTCGGGGTGCGAGAGATAAAGTTCATCCCAGTATCCGCTCTCGAGGGCGACAACGTCGTCGAGCGCAGCGGAAAGATGGCGTGGTACGGCGGAGAGACCGTTCTTGAGCACCTAGAGAGCGTCTACATCGCCGGTGACCAAAACCTCGTCGACTTCCGATTCCCCGTGCAGTACGTCCTGAATCCAACCCAAGACTTCCGTGGCTACGCCGGAACGGTCAGTTCCGGGGTGATTCGTGCTGGCGAGGAGGTAGTAGTCCTCCCCTCAATGAAGCGCTCAACGGTCAAGGCGATTGTGGTTCCAGGCCGTGAGATGCGTGGCGAGAAGCGCCAAGAGGCCTCCAGCCGCGATGCAATCGTGATTCAGCTCGCAGACCAGCTCGATATCTCTCGCGGCGACATGATCGTGCGTCCGAAGAACGTTCCTCGGGCAACAACGCAGTTCGATGCGATGATGGTGTGGCTCGGGGATAGCCCGATGGACACCGCGACCCGCTACATAGTGCGCCACTCAACCCGCGAAGCGAAGGCGCTCATATCGAACATCGACTACCGAATTGATATTCACACCCTCGGCCGAATCGAAGCTGCTCCTCTCGTGCCGAACGAGATCGGCCGTGTGTCGATCTCAACGACCGCCCCGCTCTTCCTCGACCCGTATCAGAAGAACCGTGCTACCGGCAACTTCATCCTGATCGATCCCGTAACCTTCCTGACGGTGGCGGCTGGAATGGTGATAGACCGAGGACGGTCCGATGCCCCAGGAGTTGAACAGGGCGAAGAGACAGACCTGAATCTCCACCACGAGGCTGCTCTCGTCACGACCGCTGAGCGCGAAGCGAGGCTCGGTCGGAAAGCTGTCACAATCTGGATGACCGGACTCTCTGGGTCTGGAAAATCTACGCTTGCCAAGGCAGTCGAACGCACACTTTTTAACGACCAGCTCCCGGTTTTCTTCCTGGACGGCGACAACCTCCGCACGGGGCTCAACAGGGGCCTTGGCTTCACGCGCGAGGATCGCTCGGAGAACCTGCGCCGTGCGGCTGAAGTTGCGAAGCTCATGAACCAAGCCGGAGTGACGGTTATCTGTGCCTTCATCTCGCCCTACGCAGAGGAGCGCAAACGATGCCAACAGATAGTCGGCGAGGACCGGTTCCTTGAGGTGCACGTCAGCGCACCCCTCGAGGTGTGCGAGAAGCGCGACCCGCACGGTCTCTACGCTAAGGCGCGAAAAGGCGAGATCAAGAACTTTACCGGCGTAAGCGACCCGTACGAAGTCCCGGAAAGCCCGGCGCTACGAATCGACACCTCGACCGCTTCGCTTGAACGCAGTGTCGAGGAGGTCGTTGCGTTGGCGTTGAGTCGGTCGGCGTTGTAGGCACGGCCAAAGAGCGGGAGACCAACGAGTTACTCAAGTAAGCCCTGTTGTCTTTGTTCTGCTCCGCCCTGCCTGGGTACGCCACACGCCCTTTTCAGCGCTCGAACCACGACGCTCGGGAAAAGAACCGCATATTTCCGCATATTTCCGCCGTTTTGTGGAGATTTCAGGCGAATTTGAGTAGTCTGGCGCACTGAGAAAAGAGAAGGAAATCAAAGGTTGGCGGGGTCTTGCTCGCGTTCTCCCGACTGGAGAGTGAGAGCGAGACACCGCCGTGGTTGTCTCATTCTTGGTTTTAGCATGGAAGGAATCCTACATGCAGAAGGTCCCTTTGCCGCAGAGAGTTGCGGACCACCTTGAGCAGGCCCTCCAAGGCACTCGGCTAGAGGTAGTGGTCGGGAACGTTCCCGCCAGTAGCCTAAAAAAAGCCGAAGAGCTCCTAGGAACCTGCTTGCGCGACGCAGCGGCAGTCCAGGCCCGTATCGAAGGCAGCTTGGCTTGCCTCGACGTTACCTATCGAGATGGAGAGAAGCGATTCTTCCCCATCCGGGTGGAGGAAGCGAAGTCATTGATGGACGAGCAGCTCAAAGAGAGCCGCATCCTGATTGACGTCGGTTCCGGAATTATCATCAACCAATGCCACCAAACAGGTGAAGTTGTCGCGACGCCAAAATGCGGCGCTGCAGATGCCTTTTTGGCCTTGGTGAGACGGGGATAAAGTGAAGGTTCTCCTACGGCGTACGCTTCATGCTGCGCCGTAGGAACCTTCTCTTTTCTCTCCCTTACTTTCTGGCGCTGCCTACCGAGTGCGCCCAATCCAAACGGCAGAAGACTTAATCTCGTCGAGCCCGTGTACACCCGGACTATCTCCTTGATGGAGTAGGCGCCGGCGTAGCTTCTCCTCCAAACGCTGAACGCACACCCTCGGCGAGGTCCTGCCCGGTCGCGAAGCGCTCGACCGCGTCTGTGTCGAGCGAGACGCTGGGATCGGAGAGGGTGCCCGACACGGTAAGCGGTATCGCCACTCGCCCCTCACGCGCCAAGAAATCGCCGAGCGGCTTAATCCCGAACCCGAGCATGCGGAACGTGTCTTCAAGGCAGACGACGCGCACCTGGCCGCCAAGTGTGCCGTCGAAGCCGGCCTCAAGCGCCCCCTTGACCGTAAAGTTGCTGTACTGCACTCGCAGGTCAGAGAGGCCGACTTTTCCGCCGCCGAGCTTAAGGAGCGAAGCGATGCTCCCGTCGCTTATCTGCTGTGTGTCTTTGCCGGGCGTGATCTCTTGCCCAATAGCCGGTATAGCGGCGACCGCCCCCTGCACGAGCCGCTGAATGTCGATCGTCTTGAAAACTGCCCCCGAGAGGAGCACCGAACCATCACCGCTCACGCTCTGCGGGATGTCGGAGCTATCCCCCTTCGCATTGAGCTGTAGCGACGCCACTTTCCCGCGCATCGGCGGATCTCCCTGAGCTGTCACAAGCGCCCTGTAGGCCGGGGGAATGGAAACCTGCTTAACCGAAATGGCTGCCGACACCGGGCCTTTCTTGTGTCGCCCCATCGTGAGGCCTACGTCTATTGTGCCGCCCCCTACCGTGACCTCCGTGCTCTGTACTGTGTAGGCCGCACTAGTCATCGCGAAATTTGCAAGGGCACCGGCAGCCTCACCGTTAATCTGAGTGGAGAGGTTCTGAGAGACGAACGTTTTGAGGGCAGACGCAACCGACATCTGTATCGTTCCGCCAGTTTCGGCGAACTCTCGCCCAAGGATCTTCATCCGCCCGCCGGAGACAGTCACCGGGCCCGACACCTCGTAGCCTCCTGCAATCGGCACAGCTACCCGTAACGGGCTGCGGACCGAGTCAACGGAGAAGATCTCGATATTTGGATTGGTGAGGTGGATGCTTTTCGCATCGAGCTTTAGCCGTACATCGACGTCTCCCTTCGGAGTAATCACTACAACGATATCCCGCAGCGCCGCCCCAACGCGCTCGATCTTGGTGTCGGAGTCAGCGAACCCGAAGTCACGAACCTCAAGGCTAGCGTCGATCTTTTGCTGCTCCCCGGCCGAAAACTCCACAGCTCCGTTCGCTGCCCCCAATGAGTAGTGGTCCCCTTCGCTAGCACAGCGGAAATCCCCGACAGAGAGAGCTGCGGAGGCTTTTGTGAGCTCACCCTTCGAGAGGAGAGCTGTAATCCCGGTTAGGGAGAGGTGCCCAAGCGATCCGCCCCCATCTTGCTCGGAACGCACACCAGAGAGCTTTGCATCTCCAGCAACTGCTACTTCACTGCCAGAAAGGGTCGCCTCTACCATGCCGGACGCCTCGCCCGTGATCCTTGGAGCTCCTGCCCCCAGAACGAGGTGCAGATCTTTTAGCAAGAGATGCTCAGCATGAACGAGAGCGTTCCCGGTGCCGGCACCCGCATCGTACTGCCCTGAAACAGCTACTGACTGCGCGCCGAAGGAGAGGTTAGCCCTCGGAATACGGATAGACTTCCCGCTGGCGCCAAGGGCAACGTCGCTCGCATCCATAGAGACCGGAATTCCATCTACCTCTCCAGCAAAGAGAAGCTTTGCTATGTCGAGATTTCCTGCCGCCGCAGTTAGTGTGGCCTGCAGCTCATCGAGCTTCACCGAGTGCTCTTCCCCGTAGTAGTGCACAGCAACCTGTGCCCCACGTACCTGGAACACATCGAGCTCTAGCGAGAGATTGAGATCTTCTTCAAGCGATGGAGCTGCCCTCGTCGGCATGGTCTGGGCGGGAGCCGCCGGCGCCTTGCACGGCTCCCCGGCGTCATTTACGAGAATGACCTTCCCCTCCTCGACTCCGAACCTGCCGACTAGCTGGTCGACCTCTAGCTTGCGCACCTCAACGCCCCTATCGAGCAGTGGCCGCAGCCGCACCCGCGCCGAGACGCTGCCGATGCTCCATGTGCTGCACCCATCGGGCGAAACGGCGCGCCCACCTGTAAAGCGAACCCCTAGGTAGGGAACTATCTTGAGATTCGCTGATTCGAACGAGACGGTGAAACCGGTTGCCCTTGAAAGCTCTCTCTCAATGAGCGGCTGAAGCGCCGCGATAAGCCTTCCTCGAAAGACGGCGGCAATCACCAGCAGGGCTAGGCATACCCACGCAGCGTTTCGCAGCAACCGGCGCCTCGGTTTCGTTACCACCTGTGTCCCCGTCACGTTCCGATCCACCGCACTTTAAAAGAAGAAAACTGTCTCAACCCCTTGTTTTTACTCAAAACAGAGTTCTCTGAGAGTTTGTGGAAGGGCCCGCCTAGGCCTTCTGGATAGGCTTGCCATCCATCTCGCGCGGAACCTCCAGGCCGAAGCTCTGCAGAATGCTCGGTGCGAGGTCCCAGATCCCGTGCGAACCAGCCTTCCAGTCGGTCTTGTTCGAGAGCAGCACCCCCGGAACAAGCCCCGGCTCAAAGCAGTGGTCTGCAGACCACAGGTTCGAGCGATCCCCGATAACCTCCATCGGGAACTTCCCGAGAACGGCCTCATCCGAGATACGGAAGCCCCGGTTGTACCCAACCAGCACGTCTGGCGCGAGCGCCATGAAGGGTCCTGAGTAGATCTTGCCGGAGTCGTACGCCGTGCGAACGATCTGCTGTTTTCGAACGGGATCAAAAGCCGTCGGCAGCCTCGATATAATCTGGTCCTTAACTGACTGGGCCTGGTCTGGGGTCACGATGCCGTTCGGCTCGCGGTCCTTCATGTTGAGGTACACCCCGTTGATTCCGAGGGCGTAGGCCTTAGACTTCGACCAATCGACCTGGTCAAAGAGGTCGCCCGGCTCCTCAGAGCTAGGGTCTTTGAGGACCGTGAAGCCTTCCTGTACGAGCCAGCGGCTCAGGTGGAACTCTCTCTCGAATGTGCCGAATCCGTGGTCAGAGAGGATAAAGAACGTCGTGTTTGAGTCCACCTTAGCGAGCACCATCTTGAGCGCGTCGTCCATGCGCTTGTAGAGCAGCTTGACGGAGTTCTTGAGCTCCGGGCTCGCAGCGGGCCTGTAGAGCGGGTGCGATGGATCGCACAGCCTCCACAGCATGTGGCAGTTCTGGTCGATGCACGAGAAGTAGTAGAAGAAGAACCCGTCGTTGAAGCGCGAGAGCTGGTAGTCGAGGATCCGGAAATTTTCGTCGATGACGATGTTCGCTTGCTGGAAGTACTCCTCATCAGAGAGGGCACCCATCGCGAGCGCCTTCTGGTCGGCTGGGAAGCCCTGCGTGTAGAACCTTCCCGCAGCCTGAGCCACTTCGTTAGCGTAGCTCGATGGGGAGGCGATCGGCAGCGTCGGATCCATCGGGTCGATATTGACCGGCGAGGCGTAGACCTTCAGCGTCGGATGCACCTGCTTCACGAAGAAGCGCACCATGCCTCCAACCGATGCGAAGAGCGGAACGAACTCAAACGTGAGCGGCACCCACTCAGACCACTCCCCTTGCTTGAGGATAATCTGCTTCCCACTGACGTCGATCTTTACGATCGGGTCCCACGGATCTCGGGAGATCGTCACCGGCAGCTTCGATTCGGGGCTGCCCTTGCGGAAGGAATTGGCTGGCCCGTCTAGCTCGCCGTTGAACACGTTGTTAATCGGCCGCACGCGAACGAGCCGGCCTCCGTTCCAGTTCTTGGCATCCGGCACATCCACCTCTGAGAAGAGAGTGAAGGTGCCGTACGTGCCAAGCAGATCTGGCGTGCCCATGCCCGAAAGAGCTTGAACCCCGCCGTCCTCCACCACCGGGAAGTTTGCGGGAAGCGCGAAGATAGTCGAAGGAATCCCCTTCTCCTCAAGGATCGACCAGAACGGACGCCCCTTGCGCATCAGCTCAACTCGACCGCTCTCAAGCGGGAGGTTCCAGTTTCCGAGAGCGAGACCGGAATCCGAGCCAAATGAGCGCGACGTTGAGAGGTACGGAAGGAGGAGCTTCGGATCGCGGTGAACGAAGTCAAAGATGCCGTGCCCACCTGGATTCGTGCCGGTGATGAAGCTCGACCAAGCAACCGGGCTCTGTGGCGGCATGGTAGTTGAGAGGATTCCTGACGCGTTCCTCTCCATGAAGGCCTTGAAGGTCGGCATAGCGCCTTCATCAACGAAGCGCTTGAGCAGCACCGGGTCCATGCCGTCGATGCCGAGCACTATGGTCTTGCGGCCGTTCGCCGAGCTCTTGAGCCACGGCGCTTTTCCGGGAGAGAAAACCCCCGGCACCATCGCCCCAGCAACGCTGGCAGCAGTGCCCTGCAGGAACGAACGGCGGGTTACCGGATTCACTTGATCCGCCCCTCAACGAAGAACACCTCGAGCACCTTCTCGTGCACGATCGGGCCGTGGCCGAAGTAACCCTCCTCTCCGAACAGCTCTCCGTGGTCAGACATGACCATGATGTGGGTGTTCGGGGGCACGACTTCGTAAAGCTTCTCAAAGAGACCATCGAGGTACTCAACATTCTTGCGCTGCTTGTCGTGCAGGGCGCGCATCTGGTCCATGTCGAAGAAGCGATCCTCTTTCTCCTCACCTCCACCGACCACCAGGTCGTCCATGTGCTTAAACACCCCATGTACGCCGCTGATGCGCGGCAGGTCATCAGCTGACTCGCCCGGAATGATGTACGGGTAGTGAGTCTCACCAACGTTCAGAAGGTAGAAAGACGGCTGGTCCTTCTCAAAGATCAGGTTGTCGATAATCGCATTGAAGTCGTGGTGGCACTTCATTAGCTGGTAGCGGTCGAAGTGGTTGTTGAGAATCGTGGTCTGGTTGAGGACCGGCATGCTTACGAGCGCGTTGGTCTTGTAGCCGTGCTCTTTCAGAAAAGCTGGGAGTGAAAGGCGCGGCACGAACCCCTTAAACGAGATATCCGGGATATTGAGCCGATCTCCCCACTTCTTGAAGTCGTTCTTATAAACCTCGGAGGCGAAAACACCCTTCGGGCTCGTGTGAGGGCTCGCGCCGAGAAGGTACACTGCGTGAGAAGGAACCGTCCAACTAGCGTACGAGTAGCGGCGCTCAACCGGGCCAAGCCGGCTTATGTTAGGAGTCTTCGCCTGCGCGAATGAGTCGAAACGGCAGCTGTCAAAGGTAATGAGGAGGAGGTTGTTCTTCATCGTTGCTACACCGAAATGCCGAACACCCTGCTACCGGCGTATCCAGCCAAGATTGACACCACGAGAAACGCGGTGATCCAAGACATTGAAAGACCCGCAAACGTGTACTCACGCTGCGGATACGAAAGCTCGATCATTTCAAAAGGGGCAGCCCTAAGCGCCTGTCCACCACCGCCGTTTGGGAAGAGGATCTGGCTCGGCCAATCGGAGGCTGAAAGAAAGATTCCAGCTGCAGGAGTCCCCTGAGCCGACCCTGAGACGACTGACTCGTCAATCCCTCCCTGCGTGCCGCTCGCCAGCTTGAGCGGAAACGCTCCATCTGTCCTCGGCTGTATGCGCCAGTAGAGAGAGCTAGTCTTGGGAACCCTAACCGGTCCCTCAATCGCGAGCCCCTCGGGAGCGGTGAGCTGAATCTGCCGCAGGTCGCTCCCTTTCTTGACCGAAACCGCCAGAATCGCCTCCTCACCGGGAGAGAGCGGCCGTGCCCCAAGTCGAAGATTGACGTGTCCGAGAATCAGCGCAAACGGCAGCGCGAGGATTAGCACCGGCGCCATGGCGAGAAGGAAGTACCGAATTCCGGCGAGCAGAAGCGAAAACTGAGCAGCGAGCGAGATTCGAACGTCTCTTCGGAACAGCACTACTTCGAGCAGCGATGCCCCGATCTGCTCCTTAACACGCTTGATCGCAGCCTGGTTCGAAACGCGCCCGTACGCCAGGACCATAATGATCCCGAACACTACCGAAACGACAACGAGCTGCCAGCCTGGCGACAAGAGCGAAAGCGGCTTCCAGAGGAAGCCCATCACCGCGGCGAGCACAGACTGGACAGCAGCAATAACGCTACTCAAGATACCCTAGCCCCTGAAGCTGCTTCGCTATTTCGTCGACCTCTTCTTTGGTCGGCTCCTTGCTGCCGGTCTGGGAGATCGTCTTGTCGGCCTCCGTCTCAACCGCCCGCTCAACAAACTCTTCGAGGGTACACCCAAGAATTCCTGCCGCCACCTTGGCCTTCTGCAGGGCGGTGTCGCTGAGCTTCACTTTGTTTCCGCTACCAAACATGCGTAGTTCTCCCGTATGCCGTGAACTACGGGACTATATACCAAGAGAACTCGTACCAGAAGTGCCCGCGCCCTCGCGCAGGCCAAAAAAAGCGCCTCAAACCGATACGTTAGGGCTGCCCGACTAGCCCCCGGCACGCTTCGCCTGTATACCGCGACTGGCAAGCTCCCGAAGCACTGCATCGCAGTGGTCGCCCTGCACCTCGATTACCCCGTCCTTCAGGGCACCACCGGCCCCGCACAGCCGCTTTAGGTCCTTGAGCATCACGGCAAGCTGCTCCTGATTCATCGCAAGACCCGAGATCGTCGTCACGGTCTTGCCGCCCCTGCCCTTCGTCTCTCGGCGCACGCGAACTGCGCCGCTTCCTACAACGACCCTCTTCCTGTCGCTCGCACACGAGCAGCTCGCCAGTGCCTCCTGGCACTTGGGACAGATCGCGCCCCGATCTGTGGAGTACACCTCGCGGTAATCATCTTTCGGAGCTGACATTGAGCCTCAGTAAACGCCTTTACGATTAACACCTACCAGCTGCGACTTGAAGAATCGCCTGTCGATCGGCCGCAGGAGCCTCTCCTGTCGCGGAGCGAGAATAGAGTAGTGCGCGGCCCGCGAGAGGAGCTGAACAACGCGGTCGCCGGTTGAATCATCTGTTTCCCAGTCAAGCACACGGGGATCTGGCAGCGCGAAGGGCCGCGAAAAAGAGCGCAGGCTCTTCTCGCCCTCCATATTGAAGTAGAATTCGAAGTACGAAAGCGCGAGCTCGCGCACCGAGCGGTAGACCGGCTCCCGAAATCGGAGCCCTGGGAAATTTGACTTTGCGACCGCGCCCCAACGCCCGCGCCACCGATAGGCACAGATCATGTGGTCATCGTCCCGGACGGCGCATAGGTCTACTAAGGCCGGCGCATGGCCCGAGCGGCGCAGCGCCGCAGCAGCCAGCAGCGAGCCATCGAAGCAGTGTGCCATGCCGTCCCGGATTGCCGCGCGGGCAGAGAGGTGACCGTCCGCACAGCGGTACGGCAACGCGTCGAGCATGTCTTGGACAAGCTCTGGCGACTTAAGTTTTTCAAGGGTCTGTAGCTCGCGCTTCTTCCACATCGACCAGCCTGCTGGGAGTACTCATCCTCCCCGTTCTCTCACAGGATGGTTCAAGCCGGAAAGCCCTCAGCTCAAGCGGCCGCAGTAACCGAGGTTGACTGGTCAGGGTCGTTCGCCTTCACCTCGATAGACTGGGGACGCTCCTTAAAGGCAACCCTAACAGAAGAGCCCTCCCCTCGTTCCAGGGAGACTGCTCCTCCGAGCTGTGCCGCCAGCGACTGCACGAGCCGAAGACCAAGCGTCTTTGGCTTCGAGAAGTCGAACTCTGGAGAGAACCCCTTCCCGTGGTCTAGAACTTCAAGCACAACTCTCCCAGCGTGCCTCCCCAGCCGGACACCGAGATACGGAGGAGCCCCATCCTGATGCCCGTACTTGAGTCCGTTAGAGACGAGCTCGTTCATGAGGAGCCCGCACGGGATCGCTTGCTCAACTGGTAGACGCACGCTTTCAAGCTGAAACACGACATCCTCAAGCGCCACGCCAACACGGTACGACTTGACGAGCTGCCCTACGAGCTTGACGATGTACAGATCGAACTGAACGTAGGAGAGCGCGTTGTCACCGACGAGCTCCTCGTGAATGAGGGCCAGGCTTCGCACCCTCTCCTCGCTGGACTTGAACATTTCGCGAGCCGTCTCATCGGTAAGGTAGCCCGCCTGCAGCCGAAGAAGGCTACAGATTACTTGCAGGTTATTCTTGACCCTGTGGTGCAGCTCTCGCAGCACCTCGCTATCCTGTGTTTCAGAGCGACTCATGCAGATAGAATACCGCAGCGAGAGCGCACTC
>CAZZJR010000007.1:4047-54952 GCA_964654585.1 uncultured Bdellovibrionales bacterium | reverse complement strand
ACGCGAAGGCTCCGACCGACTCGGCCATGATGACCAGGAACGCGACGACCGTGGGGATGCCTAGCTGGGTTGTGAAGAACCCCATCGTCCCCGAGAAGCCGTAGCCACCGAAGAGCCCAAGCGTCATCTGGAGCCCGTGCGGAAGGAACACAATCGCAACTGTCAGCCGAGCAATCGTCGCCGCAAAGCTGGCATCTGTTTTAAGCAAGCACCCTTTCATATTTCATCTCCCGCTATTGGCATACTCTTGGCCTAAAGCGTCACTATACGGGGCACTCCCCCGCCCCTCAACACCCGTTCCGCCTCCTAAAACGCCATTCGGTATATACGGGTTCTGGCAAACTCGTTACACTTCCGCCGCAATCGCGTCGCACGAGGTGCACACCATGAAACCAACCCGTCTCCTGGCTCTTCTCCTAGCACTGCTCCTCGCGACCTTTTCGCAGCTCTCCGTCAGTGAAGCGCAAACAGAGCCAGCGACATGCGGCTCATCAGCAACCAAGCAAGCAATCCCGCGCCCGTCAGGAAAGCGCAGGCCGAAAACGGGTCTCGTGCTCGCAGGAGGAGGCGCGCTCGGCATGGCACACATCGGTGTGCTCAAGGTGCTCGAGGCGAACCGAATCCCCGTGGACATTATCACTGGAACCTCGATGGGCTCGATCGTCGGAGCTGCCTACGCATCAGGCGCAACGGTGCCAGAGATGGAGACGCTCCTCGGCAACACTGATTGGGATGAGCTCTTCAACGAACAGAACAAGCGCACGGATGAAACCTACAGGAACAAGTACGGAGTCGACGGAGAGATCCTCGGCAGCGCGAAGATCGGAGTGTCAGGCGGAAGCATCGTAGACTTTGCCGGAGTTGTAAGCGGACAGAACGTGCTGCCGCTCTTGCAGACCCTCTACCACCGCACCCCTGGAGAGATAAACTTCGACGAGCTGCCGATCCCCTACCGCGCGATTGCGGCCGATATCGAGACAGGCGATCCGGTCGTGCTCAAGTCAGGCGAGCTGGCGCGCGCCACGCGCGCCAGCATGGCTGTTCCGGGCTTCTTCACGCCGGTTGAGCTTAACGGCAGGATGCTCGTTGACGGCGGTATCGCCAACAACCTGCCGGTCGACATCGCCCTTGAGATGGGCGCCGAAAGGCTAATCGTGGTTGACCTATCAGCCGACTTCAAGAAGAAAGACGAGCTCACAAACGTGCTGGCTATCTCCGGGCAGATCATCTCGCTGCTCCTTCAGCAGAACTCAATGCTGCAACGGAAACTCATGCGGCCCGGGGACGTGCTGCTGCTCCCAGACCTGAAAGGGTACAGCGCCACAGACTTCAAGAAGGCCCAGGAGATCTTCGCAAAGGGCGAGGCTGCTGCTGACGAGCAGCTCAAGCAGCTCCGGCGCTTCTCCGTTTCAGAGGCCGAGTACGCCAAGTGGCAGGCTCGGCGCGAAGTCGAGCCCGCAGAGGTTGTCATCACGGAAGTTTCCGTCGACACAGATCTAGAGGAGATCAGGGAGCCTGTCGAGGAGGCGTTCGCCTTCCAGGTTGGACAGCCGCTCGACACCCAGAAGGTCGAAGACGCCCTGCACACGACCTTTGAAGACGGTCGAGTCGGAAAGCTTGAGTACGAAGTGATCAAAGAGCCTGACGGCGGCTCGAAGCTGCACCTGATTGCCAAGAAGCCGAAGTGGTACGACGAGTACTTCCGTGTAGGGCTGGCACTTCAGGACGACTTCGACGGAAACAGCTACTACCAGATCGCCCTCGCCGGGCGCTTCAACGACCTTAATGCGTGGGGCGGCTACCTCAATACCCGCCTTGAGATCGGTTGGCGCCCATTGGTGGATATCGACTTCTACCAGCCGCTCGGCGCAAACAGCCCGTACTTCGTCAATCCGAACCTCTTGCTCGACCGCTACCAGCTCCCGGTCACGATCGAAAACGAAGTGGTAGCCCAGTACGAACGCTCACGCCTGATTGGAGCGCTCGCATTCGGCCGAAACTTCTTCCGCGACGGCGAGCTCTCCGGAGGTCTCTCGCGTGGTATGGGACGCCTAGAGCGCACGATCGGCAGCCCAGCACTCCAGAACCAGGACTACGAGATCGGAAACTTCTACGGTCGCGTGGCGTGGGACTCGCTCGACACTCCAGACTTTCCCCGAAGCGGAGTGCAGGCGAACTTTGTAACCTTCCGCAACGTCGGAGCCCTCGGATCATCCGAGGTCTTCACCCAGATGACCGGAACAGGAAATCTGCCGCTCACTTTCGGGCACAATACGCTCCTGCTCTCGTCTGACTTCGGAACAAATCCAGAGAACGTGGAGCCTGAACGGTACTTCGTGCTCGGCGGCATGTTCGACCTCTCCGGATACCAGCCGGCGGGCCTTGCAGCCTCCGACTTCGTGATCGGGCGCACAACGTACTACAGGCAACTTGAGTCGCTCGGCGGATCGTTTGCCAAGCTCGATGTTTTTGCCGGTGGATCGCTTCAGATGGCGTCGCTCAAGAGCGACTTGGCCCAAATTCCTGACAACTCCGGTATCGTCGCTGGTCTCTTATTCGTTGGTGCGGACACGCCGCTCTTCCCAGTGTACTTCGGCTTCGGTCTCAACAACCAAAACGAGCAGGCGGTCTACCTGAACCTTGGGCGTATCTTTAATCCGCGGCAGTATTAGGCTACGGAAGGGACCGGGCGCAGGCCTCACTCGACGGGTGTGCGATCTCGCCACGCTAGACGATCAGGTCTTCGCGCGACTGATCACGCCCCCCATCAGCGACCTCCGCGCCTCCGCGTTACTTAACCAAAATGCTCGCGCATCGAACACACTCCGAACTTCCCAAGCAGCTTTGACAGCCAACTGCGCTCAAGCCTCAGTTGATACCGCAACGTTTTGTTTTAGTATCGCGGAAGGCGCGGAGGTCGCAGGTTTGTTGCTCTGTTCAAAGAACACTCCCGCTAATCACTTTAATACCCAGCAGAGCCTTCTCGCGCCTCCACAGACCCCCATCAGCGACCTCCGCGACCTCCGCGCCTCCGCGTTACTTAACCAAAATGCTCGCGCATCGAACACACTCCGAACTTCCCAAGCAGCTTCGGCAGCCAACTGCACTCAAGCTTTTGTCGATACCGCCACATTTTGTTTAAGTAACGCGTAAGGGGCGGAGGCTGCAGGCTTGGCGCTTTCTTCCCCTGAGATTTACTAAACAGCCTTCACCCGAACCCGATTGCCAGGCAATCGCTCAACGAGCTCCGCGAGCTCCAGCTTCAAGAGGTCCGCAGGCGAAAGGTCGTTGCGGGCGAGGAACTCGTCGATAGCCAGCTCCTCGACACCCTGCGTCTTCTGTTGAGGCGCGAGCCCGTACTCCGCCAGGATCTCTGCCGAGCCGGTAAAAGGCATCGCTCCATCCTCAATCATCTCAGCCCCGCCGGAGTGCCGTTCATCCCACCCTGAGTGCTGGTACACGAACACGTCACGGCCAAAATCGGCGCCGAACCGCGCGGTGACTAGCGAGCCGCTACGGCTTCCTGCCTGAATGACAACGACCCCCTGCGACATCCCGGCGATGATCCGGTTGCGCGCCAGGAAGTGATGCTTGAGCGCCGTTGTGCCTGGCGCATACTCAGAGACGAGCGCGCCCCCTTGTTCTACGATCTGCTCAGCTAGCGGCTCGTGCGACGGCGGATAGATGGTGTCGAGGCCATGAGCGAGAACAGCGACTGTCGGGGGCTCATCGCTCTCCGCTCGCTGCGTTGCAATCGACAGAGCCCCGCGGTGAGCCGCTCCGTCTATCCCCAGCGCGAGACCGCTCACTATCGAAACGCCCGCGCTCGCTATCTCCATGGATATCTTCGATGCGAAGGCGCATGCCTCAACCGATGCGGCTCGTGTCCCGACGACTGCGAGTGCGATCTGGCCTGGAGCCCACCGCTCGCTGCGGCTGCGCACGTACAGCACAGGCGGCGGCAAGGGCACCTGTCGCAACATGTCGGGGTAGAATTCGCTGGTTATGTGGACAGCCTGTATTGAGAGCGCCTCGCAGCGTCTCAGGGTATCTTCTGCTTGGCGCCACTTGCCGGAACCAAGGTGCGGACGAAGCTCAGCGCCTATCATGCCAGCCTGCATTAACGATACAAGCTCAGCACGGGGCGCAGGCGGGTAGAGCGAAACAGCTATCGCCGCCAGCTTTGTGTCATCGTCTGCTCTTGGAATGTCGCTCACGGGCGATCTCCTCACGGTTAAGGAGAAGCCTAGTTCGCTAAAAAGGAATCCTCCCTGGTATGAAGAGAGGTTCGCAGACTGCCGGCTTTTGTTGCGTGAGCAGCGGGCCCTTAAGGCGCACGCTCAAGATTCACCTCGCCCTCAAGCAGTGCGAGCTGCTCCTGTATCGCCTTGCGGAACTCCAGCGGGGCGGGAATAAAAGAGAGGATCTCCTCAGTGCCGCCCGTGCCAGTCACCTCGATATCTCCGTAGTCGAGGATTCGGGCAAGGATCGATTGAGTGAGACGAATAGCCTCGACCTTGGCGAGCACGATGTCGAGCGACTTGCGACGGATGAAGCCTGTCTTTCCAAGCACTCGCTTAGAGGTCACCGCGAACTCTGAAGTAAGGAACACAATCAGCCTGTCGCAGAGACGGTACGAAGAGTAGGCCAAGAGCAGAAGGATTACCGTGAAAGCGATGTACCCATCTTCGTTGTTGGGGAACATCTGCGGGTAGTACCAGAGCGAGCCCGCCAGGAACGAAGTGCCCATCGCAGGTACGAGCAGGACGATCGGGTGGAGTCGGGTGTTTAACACCACCGACTCATCATCCATAAGGTTTTCTTCAATGTAACCCATCAGAACTCCCTACCCTTCCTGGTCGCCGATCCAACCCTCGGTATCAAACCATTCTAGCTCGATGCTCGCCACTACTGAACCTAACCTCAAATCAACAACTTAGAAATACGGAAAAGGGGGCTCTCACGGCGCTAAACCTTTCGTCGACCTCAGCCGACTAACCCTTTGTCTATACAACATCGGGAGCCCCCTATGGAGACCCCAGGCAGAGACTTCGCACTCCAGTTCCACGGCCTTAGCAAACAAGATCCGGAGGTGCGTGAGCGCTTCCGCGACATCTGCCTGGCGCACCTTGAGATCTCAGATCAGCAGGCTCTCGACCTGTTGACCGACCGGGCCACGCGGCTTCTCTGCACCGACATCTCTCCGGAGACGATTCAAAGCGTCACAAAACACCTCTCGGAGATCGGAATCAGGGTCGACGTCCGAGACGCAACGGAAGCGGAAGAGTTTTACATCCCGTTCGGTTCGTTTAGTGCAGACGACATGCAGTTCTTTGAGGAGAGCCAACTCTTCGAGCGGCCCGTCGGCACCTTCAGGACCCCTAATGTTCCCTACAGCGGGCCCTCGGGCGGATACGGCGACGACACATCGCTGCAAGATTACCACTTCAGCGTGTACCCGTATCCCGAGCACGACTTTGCGCAGGCTGAGCTTGGCATTCAGCGCCACGCCAAGCTCGTCAAGCGCAGGCAAAACCTCTCAACCGCCGAGCGTGCGGGGCTCGCGTTTGTGGGTTGCGCACTCCTGGCGCTGCTGGCTTTCTTCGTATCGCGTTAGCGGCGCTTCGTTGCGCTCTTTCCCTTCTTCGCGGCCGGCTTCGAAGCCTTCGCTTTGCTAGGCTTCGCTGCCGCTGGCTTCTTTGTGCTCGTAGTGGGGCGCTTTGCAGCACCCTTCACTGTCTTAGCAGCCGGCGCCTTAGTGCCCTTCGCTGCTATCGGCGCGGCCTTAGGCTTCGCGTTCTTGAGAGCTTCTGCCTTGAGTGCCTGCTTCTCGGCGGCTTTCTTCGCCTTGGCTGCTGCCAGAGCGGAAGCCTTGGCGGCAGCCGCTGCTGCGGCGCGCGTCTCTGAGAGGACAGGCGCCTTAATCGACGCCTTCCCTTTGGCCTTGACTGCCTTAGCGCTCTTCTGCTCCGACTTGCTCGGCGCGGCTTTGACTTGAACCTCGGATGCCGAAAACGGCTCCACCGGAGTGCCCTTAAAGATCATCCCGTTCTGGCGCAGGATAGGTCGCGGCTTAGGGCCCTTGAGGCGGTACTTCGATGCGATCTGAACTGGTGGTGGTGGTGTCTTCTCAGCCGGCTTCTTCTCGACAGCTTTCTTGTCGCCAACTTTCTTTTCACCAACTTTTAATTCGCCAGCTTTCTTCTCGCCTGGCTTGGCCTCCTCCCCTTCTGCAAGCTCATCGCCCTCCTCTTGCTCCTCCGGGTTTAAGGTGATGCGGGTGTTATCAAGACGCGCCATGACCTCCGGGATTTCCTCCGGCGACGAGAGCCAGGTCTGTCCGTTGATGCTGTAAAGTGTAACGAACTGGCCGTTAAGCATTACCTTCTTCGTCAGGTACTCCTGTTTCTGCTGCCCTGAGGATTGCTGCTCTGTTAATCCCATAAAACCTGATCCCGCTTGCCAAACAATGGTTATCCCCTAGGGCTTCCAATAACTTGCGCCTTTTATCGGCACGCGGAGCCCAGGGTGGCTCAAGCTTAGGATGACGGGAGGCATGCCGGGCGATGCGCTTTACAGCGTTAATTGGTGGCATTTTTTGGAATACCCGCTGCGATGGCTAAAGCCCCCGAGCACCGTTCGGCGTACCACCCTTCCCTTCAGCGGCTCACCGCATTCCCTATGCAAAACGCGGACACTCATACGCTCGCCGTGAATTGGCCTAAGCACGTCACCGAGCTGCATGTGCACCTGGGCGGCTCCGTCCCGCTCTACCGACTGTGGGAGATCGCCATCGAGCGCGGGATCCGCGGGGTGAGCGCGGGCTACCAGGAGTTTGTGAATGTCCTGGAGGTCTCAGACAACGGAAGGATCGACCTCGACTCCTACCTCCAGGTGTACGAAAAGGTTGAGCTGATTCAATCCGGTCCAGCATCAGTGCGCGAGAGCGTTATCACCGCAGTCCATCGGGCACATCGAACTGGCGGGATGACACGCATCGATCCAACGGCGAAAAACCTCTCTCACGAGTGCCTCTTCGACATCTCGCGCCTTGAGCTGCGCTGGAATCCGCTCAAACGGACAGGAGCCGCGTTCCTCAAAGGCAGCCACGCCGGGCTGTACGACCTCGACCGCGTAATAAAGTCCGCCATCGACGCCGTCGAAGACGTTGAGATCGGCTTCCGAGGCGGAATCTCAGTGGGCCACATCTTCTGCTTTGGGCGAGACCTCACGTTTGAAGCCAACCTGGCGCTGGCGCGCAAGACGCGGCTGTGGCGCGAGAAGAGCCGCACGATTATCGGGATTGACCTCGCCGGCCCTGAGTCGCTCAATCCGTTGTCTGATGCGCGCAAGCTTCAGGAGATGAAGATCGCTTTCGACGAGGCCGGTCCGGGGCTTGGCCGCACCGCGCATGTCGGCGAAACAGAACACGTCGATCTGGAGACATTCATAAAGACTGTTGAAACCCTCAATCCTTCCCGTGTGGGACACCCAATTACTGCCCTGCGCGCCTTCTGGGAGCGCAGGGACGATCGAGGGTTAAAGCTCCTTCGAGAGCGCAGCATCGTGTGTGAGCTGTGCGTTGGGTCGAATCTTCTCACTGGCGCGGTGCGAAACCTTGAGGAGTACGGCCGCCTCCTAAGGACCCTCGATCAGTTTGAGGTACAGTATACCTTCTCCACAGATGCTCCAGCACTCCAGGGTTCCTCTCTGGCACAAGAGCTGCTGATGCTGCTGGAGGCAGCGGCAGCAACTCCCGAGCAGGTGCTTAGGGCACTCGCCGTGGCGGAGCACTCCAGCTTCTTGACACCTCCTGCGCTGAACCGAACCCCCCCAGCATGGCAGGCTTAGAGCCCCCAAGGGGCGATATATTAGGGGGTTTCTAAGGATTGCACCTGCCCCAACCGGTGTCATATCCTACCCGCCACACTGCCCCGGCGCCCCCATTTCTGGGTAGCCGCTCCGGGGCGCTTTTCTGAGGTACAGCAACGGTATGGGTTTCGAGAACGTTTTAGCGACTCTGTGGACGAGCAAATCCCCCCTAGACGAGCGCACACTAGCGCACCGCCACACCAAAGTGGTGGCAACCGTTGGCCCCTCCTCTCGCGACCCAGAGAAGCTGCGCGCCCTGATTAAGGCTGGCGTCAACGTTTTTCGGCTAAACTTCTCTCACGGCAGCCACGAGGAGCACCTCGCAAACCTGAAGAACATCCGCTCCGTGTCGGCAGAGATGGGAGCCTGGGTAGCAATCCTGCAAGACCTCTCTGGCCCGAAGATTCGAATCTCAAACGTGGAAGGCGACTTCTGCCCGATCACCGATGGGCAGCCGATCGAGCTGCGCTGCGCTGACGGCTCGCTCTCGAATGGCTCGCGCATCTTCGTCGAAACTGTAAACCCGATCACGACCCTTAAGCCAGGACACTCAGTGCTGCTCGCCGACGGCCTGCTAGAGCTGGCTGCTGAAGAGGTTCGCTCCGACCACGTACTGTGCCGCGTAGTGAAGGGCGGTCGTATCCGTTCGCGTGTGGGAATCGCCTTCCCAGACAGCGACGTCGACCTCCCGGCGACTACCAAGAAGGACATAGTCGACCTCGACTGGGGCATTAAGCACGGAGTCGACTACGTCGCCATCTCCTTCGTTCGCTCCGCAGATGATGTGCTCAAGCTGCGCGCGATCATCAACGACAAGGGCTCGTGTGCCTCGATCATCTCGAAGATTGAGCGCCGGGCTGCACTCGAGAACATTGAGGAGATCGTCGAAGCGTCGGACGGACTGATGGTCGCCCGCGGAGATCTCGGGCTTGAGGTTCCGCTTGAGCAGCTGCCGATGCTGCAGCGCAGGCTGATCGAGGAGGGCAACTTCCGCGGCATCCCGGTAATCGTCGCGACTCAAATGATGCACTCGATGATCACTTCCGTGCGCCCGACCCGTGCCGAGGTGTCGGATATCGCAAATGCAGTGATGAGCGGTGCGGATGCAGTGATGCTCTCTGATGAAACAGCGATCGGCGAGCACCCAGAGGCGTGCGTGAAGTACATCAGCCGGATCGCGGTGGCGGCGGAGCAGACATTCGCCTTCGAAGAGTACAAGCTGCGCTTGCGCAACTCAGACACGTACACGGTTCCGGACG
Source organism: uncultured Bdellovibrionales bacterium (assembly GCA_964654585.1). Taxonomy (GTDB): domain Bacteria; phylum Bdellovibrionota_C; class UBA2361; order UBA2361; family OMII01; genus OMII01. Next base: position 45,821 of record CAZZJR010000007.1, on the reverse strand, counting down.
CGATTGCGTACGCAGCCTGCGCCGCAGCAATTAAGACCTCTGCTGGTGCGTTAATCGCGTGCACCGAGACGGGCACGTCAGCCCGGCTCGTTGCGAAGTACCGTCCGCAGCAGCCTCTCTACGGTGTCTCGCGCAAGGAGACAGCCCTGCGCAAGATGGCTCTCTACTGGGGCGTGCACCCTATCTCGTTTGACTCGGGTGAGACACACCGCGACGAAATTGACACGGCGCTCAAGGCCGTCCAGGAACGAGAGGACCTGCCAAACGGAACTCGAGCGGTCATCACGGGTGGCAGGCCGACCCGGACCCCAGGCTCGACTTCGGTGCTGGAAGTCCGCGAGATGAGCTTTAAGTAGTGGCTTGCCGACCTGATTCTGCCAGAGACCAGAAAGGTGCTGAAATTCAGCGCCGCCTTTGGCACAATCCGCAGGTCGGGGATGCGAACACAGTTAGCACGTTGAGTTGAGGAGCGTTATGACGATGGTGGACAAGATCACTGAGGCTGAAGCTGTTGCGCTTGCAGGAGTGTCTGCTCGGACGCTGCGCCGCTTCCAGGAGTCGGGCTACCTGGAGGTATCTCAAGGCAGCGACGGCGTGACGCACTACATCAAAGCCCAAATCGTAGAGATCTTCGGAGCGGCAGAAGCGCTCTCAGGCCAGCCCACGCAAAACACCTCGGAGCCGCCGCGTCAAAGCTCTCCCGGCCAAACCCCGCGCTCTCAGCAGGCGACTCGTGCGCCGCAGCCGGAGCAAACGGCTTCCGCTGAGCCTCCTCCCCAGAGCGCCGGCCCCGAACTTGATCGCCTGCGAAACCTCGTGAACCTTCAGGAACGCATCCTGGACCTTAAAGATGCGGAGATAACCGACCTGCGTTCGCAGCGAGATTGGCTACGCAGTCGCGTCGAGCGTCTCGAAGAGAAGAGCGAGCGCGACCAGATCCTGCTTCTCTCTGAGACCCAGACGATTCGCAAGCTCGTCTCGATGCACGAGGGGCGAAAGTCTGCTCTTCAAAACGTGCTTGAATGGCTGGGCATCGCCAAGCAGCCCGAGCTGAGGCAGATCGCCGGGCCGGATGCCTTCAGTAATTCAGATACCGTAGAGGTAAAGGGCGCTGCTGCAAACGGGTAACCCGTGGCTTCGGGTTTAGTGCGTGGCGAGGCCTGAGCCCGCGCCGTCAACCCGCACAGCTACGCGACGGTTGGCGGCGTAAGCCCAGTCTTCGTCCTCATTGAAGAGTGGGCGCGTTTCTCCGAAGCTTATGGTCTTCATCTTCTGACCCGGCACCCCGTGGCGAGCTAGCTCAGCCTTGACTGACTCGGCACGACCGAGCCCAAGCTTCTGGTTGTACTCCTCTGTGCCGCGCTTGTCGGTGTTGCCTTCGAGCACTACCTCGACAGGTCCTTCGCGCTTGAGCAGCTCGGCAACCTCCCGCACTTTCTCCCTGCCGCGCTTGTTGAGCGTACGCTTGTTGAAGTCAAAATTTACATCCGGGAGGTACACCACCTTATCAGCAGACTCCTCTGACACTGGCTTGTTGTAGTCAAACGGAGAGATCGCGCGGCAGTTTGGAACCTCATCATCGTGCTTGAAACACGACGGAGTACGGAAGTCGAACGGCTCGCGGTAGCCCATAATGCTCTTCGTCTCTGGTGACGAACCGGCAAAGTAGCTCAGCGGACGAAAAATCAGCTCACGAAGAGCCCAGCCGACCGGGTGCACGGCGTACGCCAGTACGCGGAGCGGATGCGACTCAGACTCGCGGTAGCGAGGAGATGTGTGATAATCGCCCATTACGTCATCATCTGTTTCCGGGAGCAGGTCCTGAGCTGCTACGGTGTGTGGGAGAAGTGCTACAACGCTCATCGCTAGGACTACAAACGCTGAAGTTTTGATCTCTGTTCGCATGATTGCCTCAATCTGTTGGGACCGTTATCTCTTCGGTCTTTTGTGTAGTCGGCACGTCCCTGCCGCAAACTTAAGCGGCTACGAAAACTAAGATGCGAGCAGCCACTGGTAGCCGCGATTCTTGTTCCCACAGAGGCTGCCGCTTGTGGCTGCTCCTGGTGGTAGTATCGCGCTAAACGATTGATCTCTCGCGAGGGTTCGGTCGCATGCATGAATTCTAAACGTGAAGCTCAGGAATTTTTGCTGGCTAAAACGCCGAAATATCAAGCCTTACCGGATTCTTGCCGTTTACCATGTTGTGAGGGACGGGGGAGGAACGCTCGTAAGCGGCTGTGGTACCCCACCCGACCGGTTTTTATAAAACAGGGGTCTATCCGTGCGGTACTCTGAGGTAGAGAAGCGGTCGTTGATAGTGCCGATGCTGCTCGGTTTATCGGCGTTGGTCGTTTGCGCGACGTCGGCAGCTCTGAAGCTCCCCCTTGGCGGTGTGGCCGCACAACTTCTGCTCTTTCTCGCCCCCCTCGCCTTCGGAATCCGGGGCGCTCTCCTGGTGCTCGCGATCGGAGTGCTTCCGTGGTCAATTAATACTGGTGATGCCGGAACGGGCGTGAGACTGGCGTTACTTATCAGCAGCATCGCCTTGGTTCAGCACCTCGCCCCAGCAATCCCAGCGTACGTAACAACACTCGTTGTATGGCTCGCCTGCGTCGGCCCGGCACTTTCAATACTCCAGCTCGGCGAATCAACAGAGCTGCTCGCGAGCAGGGAGCCAACTATTCTTACTCTGCTGCAAGATGTGCTCGTTACTTCGCTCGCCAGCTGCTTGCTCTTCAATGAACGTATCTGGTGGCACCTTACCGGGCGGGTTCGGTACATGAATGCCAGCCAACTCATCCCGCACTTGATGACGGCAACCTCACTAACAGCTCTATTCGTTGTCGCCCTTGCGCTCCGTCAATCTGGACTCCTAAACCCTGCCGCTCAAACACTGATCGGCACGAACATAGGTCTGGTGATTGTGGCTGCGTTCGTTTTGGTCCCAACCCTCTTCGGAGGAATTATCATTCGGTCCCTGGCCACCAGCCAAACCGCGGCATTTCTCTCGTCGGCCCATACTCCTAGTCATGCGCCCGAAAGAGACGGCCAGGGCCGAAAGGCTTCGCCAGAAGATGCGTGGAGGATGGTAGGAGGAAAACTCTCCTCGACCGCTCCTGCCCCAGAGGAGAGGGCCTCTCTTGAGCTTGGGGTGTGTGCCCTAGATGGAAATGGGGCCGTGCTCTTCATGAACGATAACTTCCAGCGCCTGGTGGGTCTGCCGGAGAAAGCTCCACTCGGAAGCAGCTTTGAGTCGTGCTGTGCCACCTCAAGCCTCGGACAGTACATCTGGCAACTCGTCTCGACCACCGACCCTGCGGTAGCGCACAGCGAGGACCTGCATGTTGCCGGCCGACAGGATAAGATCAAGTTTCTTCAAATACAGATCTGCTCTCACCAGCTTGCCGAAAACACTACAGAGTCCGGGGCGAGTCAGCGGCCCCCCCGAGTCATTAAGGTCTCTGACATTACGGCGAAACGCACAATCGATGAACGGTTGCTTCGTGTACAGCGGCACAAAGCCCTCAGTGCCTGTGCTCGCTCTGCTGCACCACAACTCTCAGAGCTTTTTACATCAATTCTTGGGCGCGCTAGCTGGGCAACGCAGTCAGGTGTTTCTCAAGTTGAGGTGCTTCAACACATCCAAACCCTGTGCGCAAAGGGGGGCGCCTTAGTCCGGCAGCTGAGTGAGCTGAGCATTCCTCCAGAGAGCGCGGAGCGACACACTATCAACGTCGTGGCTGCTCTTGAAGCGAGGCTACCCCTCCTGAGGGGCCTCGTTCCGCCCGGGATAGAGGTCCAATGCGCATCATCCCCTGAGCCCCTGGCGGTAAAGCTTGACCCCGCAATGCTAACGCAAGTTCTGGCGCTCCTGATTTTGAACGCATGCGAAGCCTATCCTAACGGCAGCGGCAGGGTTTCACTGACGTTCGGTGAGGAGGATATTGATGATGTGGTAAGTAAGCTGCACGCTGGAAGCCGCCCGGGTCGCTTCGCTCGTATCAGCATCTCAGACTTCGGCCGTGGAATGCCTGCTGAGGTGCTCGCTCGAGCGGCAAATCCACTACTGACAGTACGGGGCGAGTTCGGGCACATCGGGCTCGACCTCCCCAGCGTGCTCGCGGTCATGAGTGACCACGACGGATTCATGACCGTTGAGTCCCGACCAGAGAGGGGCACCACGGTGTCGCTCTACTTCCCACTCTGCACCCATCCAATTGCTGCCGAACGCTCCCAGCAGCTTCAGCTTCCGCTCAACAACGAGGCAACCCACGCCAACACCCGGGTAATGATTGTTGAAGACAGCCCTGAACTCCGTGAGATGCTGGGCGCCATGGTCAAAAGCCTCGGCTACAATCCGATAACCTGCGACAGCAAAGAGGTCGCGATGGGAGCTCTGCAAGCAGGTGACGTGGACATCCTCGTCATTGAGGAATCTCTCCCAGGTCTCGCAGCGCACGACCTAGTCAACCAGGCCCACGCGCCAGGTTCGCAGGTAAAGACAGTGCTGCTCGCCTCGGGACAGAACGCCCCCTGTGATGACAGCGACACGGTACTGCTAAAGCCCTTTGATATCTCACAGCTGGCCAAAGCTCTCGACGACTCGGAACAAACTACGCTACCCCAGTAGCAGCACGGCTTTGGTCTTCATGCTCAGAGCTCAAGGATGGAGCAGCCCAGAGATCCAGAGCGTCTTTCCGCTCTCAGGGTCCAGGTCTGCAACCACGCCGTGCAGGATCCCCTCCCCTTCAGCGATCTGGTACGGGGCGGGCGTGTACGATGTGAAGCGCTTCAGGGCAACGCCAGCATCCATGCCAATGACGCCTGTGTTGCTGCCGGTCATTCCGAGGTCAGTGATGTAACCAGTGCCACCCGGAAGGATCTGGGCATCCGCAGTCTGTACGTGTGTGTGCGTTCCCACAAGGAGCGACACACGCCCGTCAAGGTGCCGACCCATCGCCCACTTCTCGCTCGTCGCCTCCGCGTGGAAATCGACGACAACCAACCTGGACTTGCCAGCCGGAATCTCCGAGAGCATACGGTCGGCCCCCTTGAAGGGGCAATCGATCGCCCCCCCGATAAAGACGCGGCCGATCAGGTTACCGACGTGAAGCGCGATACCATCTGCACGCGTCAGCGAGCACCAACCACGTCCCGGTGTGGCATCGACTGGCAAGTTGTAGGGACGGATACACCACGCCGAGTTCGCATCAATAAAATCGCCGGAGCCTTTCCGCTGAAAGGCGTGGTCACCGAGCGTCACGAGATCGACGCCTGAAGCACGGATTTCGTGCGCTGTGCCCGCATCGATTCCCGCTCCCCCAGCGGCATTCTCCCCGTTGGCGATGACAACATCTGCCGAAAGCTGTTCCTTGAGAGGCCGCACATGGCGCACAAGAGCCTCACGCCCCGGCCGACCCACTACGTCACCCAACACCACTACTCGTAACCCGCGCTTTGTCGGAGCTTCTGCCTTACTTATCAGCATCTCAATTTCCTAACTCTTTTCGACGCCCGCCCTCACGCGCGAGTCCGCTCTGCGATCAGCCTGGTGTCTCATTTTCGGCCGACCTGGGTCCATCCGCGCTCATGACAGATGTAGTCCATAGCCACATCGTAACGGTCGGTCGGAGTACCATGAATGACCTGCATAGACCAGCACACCCCGATCTTTAACGCTCCCTGAAGCTCCGGGCGAGCCAGGAACCGATCGTAGAACCCTCCCCCTCGTCCGAGCCTCCCGCCTTGCGAATCGAACGCCAGCCCTGGAACCAAGACCGCAACAGTTTCGGCGACCTGAGGGGCAAACAGCTCTCCAGAACCAATCCTTGGCTCCAGAATTCCCCGATGACCAGGCTCAAGTTGGGCCCCCCACTCCTCTCCGATCTGGATAAAATCCATAACCCCTTGCTCCCGTATACGCGGCAGGTAGACCTGTCGGTCCCGCCGCAGCATCTGGGCGATAAAGCCCGCCAAGTCGACTTCTCCCGGGAAGCACGGCACCCAGCCAAGAATATGTTCAATCGAACCGAAGGGCTGGGTTGTAAAGAGCTTCTCCAGCTCAAGCCCTAATTCGTGCTGAGCTGCTGCCTCCCAGCGCTTATCCAGGTTCGCTAAAACCACCCGCATATCGCGGCGAATCTCTTTTTTCTGCTCAACCATGCAAGCCATCTCCCCGTTTGAGGATCCCCGTCTCCACATGGTACAATCAAATCAGGCTCTGCGGCATCCTAAACTGATGGGCAACGGTGCAGGCTGTTCAGCCCTAGTGGACTGCGTGGCTTCTGGTCCTGAGAACCACGCTTACGATTAGCAGTTTCGCAGTGCTCGCGCCCGCGGATGGGCGCCACGTTTTGCCAGAAGGTTTTGCTCGAAGGCGTGCTCATGAGAGCTGCTCTTGCAAGGAAGGTTTTCCCCCCACTCGCATCGGCGTTTGCGATAGCCAGCGCGCTCTTGATCGAACCACCTCAAGCCGACGCAGCAGACCCAGCTTCTCTCCTCGCACACATCGCTCAACTTCGAGCGTCTACCAGCACACAGTGGTGTTCACCACTCGATCCCTCAGAGCAGCCGATCCATGCTCCATCAGTAATGAGAGCCAGTTTTTCTGGCTCAGCAGCAGCGACTCCGTTTGAACTTTTTTCAGTCGTAGCCGCAGCCTTCGAGAAACGTGGAATGCACCTTAACGCCTCCCTGGTCGTCACTCCCGGCACCTTTGCAAATGCCTATATCGGCAAGGGGGACAAGGTCGTCATCACCGCGCCCCTCGCCTCGGCTGTGCGGGATCGCTCGGAATTAGCATTCGTCTTCGCTCATGAGCTCTCGCACATGGCGCTCGGCCATACCGAGGGAGGATCGGTCCACGACGAGATAGCGGCCGACGAACTCGCCCTATCAATCATCGAGTCCCTCGGACTGAACCCCTGCGCGGGCGCCGAAGTCCTGGACCGGCTCTCATCACCACTCTCGGCCTCTCTAGTGAGCGTCAGCCCACGGCTCGACGCCCTAAACGAGAGCATCCCAGATGGTTGCGGCTAATCACCTGAAAACACCCACACTATAGAGACCCCCAGGGTCTTAGCCGAGCCAGCACGACTCATGCGGATAACCCCTTAAGAACTTTATCGATCCGACCGATAGATCTCTAGAGGCAAGAGGCGCCCGCAATCAATGCTCTGTACGCTTCCAGAGGAATAGGTACGGGGAACCAGCGGAACTGCGGGCCGAAGCTCTCAAGGAAGGTATGAAGGAACGTGCCGTGGAGATGAGCCCGATTGAACGGGCTACGCAGTGCATCCTGGTGGTCGAGCCAGACCCGATGGACCGCAACCACCTGCGCACAACTCTCAAGGCGCTCGGATTCGGAACGATCGTCGATTCACCCTCACACCTAGCTGCTCTCGAAAAATTCGAAGGCCGGCGTTTCACGCACGTTGTCTTCGACGCGAAGAAGTCGAATTACCCGATGAAAGAGTGGCTTACGCAGGTCTTTGAGATCGACCCGCACATTATCGCAATTCCGGCTTCAGCCAACCCGAGCGTCGATGATGTCTTCGACCTGCTCGTTATCGGAGCGCGCGGCTACCTCGTAAAGCCATTCACCTTCGACTCGGTTGAACAGGCAGTCCTGATGGCAACGAAGGGCGAGCCGATTGCAGAAGCTGTCCTGCAAGCGAAGGACCGCAACGAGGCACTCGTGGCGATTATGCTCTCAAGCCTCGATAAACTTGCTACCGTGTACCGTCAGTCTCTCCAGTTTGAGACAGCCGCTCGCGAGCTGCCGCGCGCCATGTCGAACCTCAAGCGGGCTTCTGACTTGGCTCACACCTTCGCAAAAGGGGGGCCAGAGGGGCTGATTGAAGCACTGGAGCGCTTCTCTATCGCAAAAAGCCACGGCCCTGCTTCACGCCTCGGCCGCCTCAGAAAACGCCTCTCAACCAACCGTTCAACCCTCGATACCCCAGCAAAGTAAAAGTAATGGCAGGCCGCTTTAAGTTCTGTTACGTAACCTCATCCCCACTTTCCACCACAACACCTTGTGGTAAGGTTCTCTCTGGCATGAATACTCGGTACGCCATTCTTGCGACACTGATGGCCACTCTCGCCGTGGCTCTCCTGGTTAGATCCGTTCGGGCGGAAACTCTCTCGGACGTCGTCTCGTCGCAAGCCATGGAAGATGTTCGAAGGGATACCGATCGGGCGCGTGCACGCAACGCTGTCAACACCGGCCCGAACGCGAAGAGCGCTCACTCAGCCGGCATGGACCCGCGTGCTAACTTCACCCAACTTTGGGACACATCGCGGGGACCCGAGCTGCTCTTGAGCTGGATTGGAGCCAACATACCAGGTTTCAAGATGCGCATCATGGACACAACGCGCTCTTTCCAAGATATCTATGCCTACGCTCGTCTAACGGACTCAAGCCGGCGGCAGATTAACCTCCAGATTCGAGTTCCTCATCCGAACTACGAGCTCATGGTTCGGCACAGCACGATGCCGCAATTTACCCAGTACGAGCCCCCCAAGCTAAAGACGGTTGCCGAAGAAGAGGTCGAGTTCAACGGCGTCCCAGGGATGTACTACCGCTCTGATAGGGCTAGGTGCTCAATCGTCTTCAAGATCGAGCGAATGGGTATCGTCAACCTCTGGGTCGACCGCTGTGAGAATTCAAGCGTCATGATGGATGTGGCGAAATCGCTCGATTTTAAGCGGCTTAACTCCAAGCTTACCAGCTAGGGGCAAACACCCGACAGCACCCCATGACCAGGCCGAATGAGCCATTTTTTGGACAGAAACGGGCTACCTGCTCGGCGCCCTACCCACCTTTAAGGGCTCCCAGTTATTTGCTACTATCCCGCTGCTTTCCTGGAGTTTCCAAATGAAAACATCTGAGTTTCGCAGCCGCTACCTTGAGTTCTTCCGCAACCGCGGCCACACGGTCATTCCGTCGGTATCCCTCATTCCCGACAACGACCCGACAACGCTCTTTACATCTTCTGGCATGCAGCCACTCGTGCCCTACCTGCTCGGGCAGGTGCACCCCGAGGGGAAGCGGCTCGTGAACAGCCAGAAGTCGTTCCGCGCGCAGGACATTGAAGAGGTTGGCGACAACCGCCACACCACGTTTTTTGAGATGCTCGGCAACTGGTCTCTCGGCGACTACTTTAAGCGCGAGCAGCTTCCGTGGGTCTTTGAGTTCCTCACCAAGGAAGTGGGCCTCGATCCGAAACGGCTCTACGTCTCTGTGTTCGAGGGGCAGGGCTCGATTGGCAAAGACACCGAAGCGATCGATCTCTGGAAGGAGATCTACAAGAGCGTCGGAATGGACGCCAAAGAGGGCGAGCGGATCTTCGCCTACCCCGCGAAGAAGAACTGGTGGTCACGCTCCGGAGAGCCGGAGAAGATGCCTCCAGGCGAGCCAGGCGGACCAGACAGCGAGCTCTTCTTTGAGTTCCCGAACGTCCAGCACGACCCAGCCTTCGGCGAGAAGTGCCACGTCAACTGTGACTGCGGACGGTTCGTCGAGATCGGCAACTCGGTCTTCATGCAGTACAAGAAGGAAGCTGACGGCTCGCTCTCTGAGCTCTCTCAGAAGAACGTCGACTTCGGCGGCGGTCTCGAGCGCCTCGTTGCGGCAACCCTCGATGAATCAGACGTCTTCAAGATCGACATCTTCCAGCCGATTGTGGCGAGCCTTGAGTCTGCATCGGGCAAGAAGTACGGCGCGGACGTCGAATCCACCCGCTGCATGCGGATCATCTGCGACCACGGCCGCGCCTCCACGATGCTGATGGCTGACGGCGCCCTGCCCTCAAATAAGGCCCAGGGCTACGTCGTGCGCCGCCTGATCCGCCGCGCAATCCGCTTCGGCCGACTGCTCGGGCTCCAGACGGGCTTCATGACAGAGATCGCCCGCTCGGTGCTCGACTCGTACGCCGAGGCCTACCCCGTCTCTCCAGAGAAGCGCGAGGCTATCCTGGCAGCGATGTCTCAGGAGGAAACGAAGTTCAACAACATGCTCGGCAAGGGCTTAAAGGAGATCGAGAAGATCCCGACTTTGACCGGCGCCCTCGCCTTCAAGCTCTTTGAGACCTACGGCTTCCCGTGGGAGATGTCCGAAGAGATCGCGCGCGAGCGCGGACAGCAGGTCGACCGAACCGAGTTCGAGGCAGAGTTCAAGAAGCACCAGGAGCTCTCTCGCACCGCCGGCAAGGGCATGTTCAAGGGCGGCCTCGCTGACCACGGCGAAGCGGTCGTGAAGCTCCACACTGCGACACACCTCTTGCACCAGGCGCTGCGCTCCGTTCTGGGTGTGCACGTTCAGCAGAAGGGCAGCAACATAACTGGCGAGCGTTTGCGTTTTGACTTCTCTCACCCTCAGAAGGTCTCCCCGGAGGAGATCAAAAAAGTGGAGGAGATCGTGAACTCGCAGATCCAGCGCGACCTGCCGGTCTCCTTTAAGTTAACGAGCTACGACGACGCCATTAAGGAAGGCGCCCTCGCCTTCTTCGGCGAGCGCTACCCGGAGAAGGTCAAGGTCTACGAGATCGGCGACTTCTCAAAAGAGATCTGCGGCGGCCCGCACGCCGAGAAGACCAGCCTACTCGGCAAGTTTGCTGTCACCCGCGAAGAGGCCTCGAGTGCGGGGGTGCGGCGAATTTATGCGACGTTGAGCTAGGTGGGAAAGCGGAGATTTTCGCCCCGTAGAAAACGTGCTCTGTCGCAGAAGATGTAGCAGCCGACTGCCGTTTTCCTGGTCCTTATCCTACGTTCACACCTGACTCGTTGCTCGCTTCTAGGTGTTGCGACCCAAACAACGTAGGCAATCCGCACACGTGTCTTGATGACGAGCAGATGCCAGTGCAGGTGTAGAGGGAAAATAAAAGGTAGTTTGAAGGCGGGGAATGTATGCCCCGAGACTCACCGCTCTCAGACTCCACATGCTTCCTGCAGAGCCGGACGGGCCTCGTGTTTCGAAGAAATGCTCTACCGCTGTGCCTCGCCGATTGCCCTCGATGCCTCGTCAAACTTCGACTGGATAGCAGCGCCCTGCTGCTGCATCGCGCTGCCCACTCCGAACAAAGCACCGAGACCGAGGAGCGCGAGCACGAAAGCAATTACCATCGAAAACACCCATGAAATGATCGCCGCGCCCAACCCCGCCCCGTAACCACTCCGGTAGATCCCCGATATGATCCCCGCTGAGAGGAAGAAGCCGATAATCATCGAGAGCGCCATACCTATCGGACCAAGCGCCAGGGTGAAAATTGCGTTTATGACCAGAGTCGCCACGCCTATGAGAAGCGTACACCCAAACGCCTTCAGAATGCCGCGGTTAGGGAGCGATACAAGCTTCGCTGCTAGCGCCAAACACAGCGCATGGAAGATGAAAATTCCAACAACCAACAGCAGGACAACCCCAAGCCCAACAGCCCCTAGCATCTCATTGCTCATCGTATCCTCATCTCACAATTGAGCCCGCGCGACTATCGCGGGAATCTGCGAAACACTAGCAACCCTTAGCACCCTCTGACTACAGGAAAAGGTTCTCAGAGAAAGCGAAAAAGTCCACTGCGTTAGCGTCCCCGTAAGCCAAGACAAGCACAAAAAGGGGAACAAGAACCTGTACAGCTAGCACCCCTTCCATGCCACAATGCCAGCAAGAGGCAGTAAGCAGCAGGGGTACATCATGAAGCTGTTCGTATCTCCCCACCACGAGCTACACGCTACGGAGCGTCATCCGCTGCCAATTGGCGCGGCTGTTCTTGAACAGCCGGTGAGAATCGACAACATTCTGAACGGGCTACGCCGCATCGGAGAGCCAGATCGTTCCGAGGTAAGAGACCTAGGAGATTCCGTCATAGCTCGTGTGCACCCGGACCATTACCTCCGATTCCTTAGAACTGCTTACGAGACCGAGCACTCAAGAAACTCCGAGCGCAACTGGGTTGAGATTGAGAATATCGCTCCGAGAGTCGTGCGCTACCACAGCAAAAACTTCGACTTACAGAAGGGGCTCTACCTCACCGATACATTCACGCAGATATTCGCCCACACGTTTGAGGCTGCCTATTGGGCGGCTCAAGCTTCGGCGAACGCGGCTGAGGCCCTTTCGCTAGGGTCCTCTTGCGCATACGCTCTCGTGCGCCCTCCGGGGCACCACGCCTACGCCCAGCAGGCCGGCGGTTTCTGTTTCCTTAACAACGCGGCGATCGCTGCTCGTCAACTACAGCAACACCCCAACTTCCGAAGAATTGCCATTCTCGACGTCGATTTTCACCACGGGAACGGCACCCAGGAGATCTTCTATTCCGACCCTGCGGTGTTTTTCTGCTCCTTGCACGGCCACCCAGACTTTGCCTACCCGTTTGTATCCGGCCTTGAATCTGAGCGCGGCGAGGAAGCCGGCGAAGGCTCTAACCTTAACGTCTGTCTCCCAGAAGGAACCGTCTCGGCGCAATACATCGCAGCGCTCGAAGGAGCACTTGAACGCGTCCGAGACTACAACCCCGATGCGCTAATCGTGTCTCTCGGTTTCGACACTGCAGAGGGCGACCCATATGGAAAGTTTGAGGTCAATCCGGAAGGATTTTTCGATATCGGGGACCTATTGCGCTCATTCGGACGCCCGACCGTACTGATCCAGGAAGGCGGGTATCTCCTCAATAGGCTCGCGGAGAACTCGGAGAGCTTCTTTAGGGGCTTCCTCGCGTCAGGCGCGTAGCGGATTACTCAAGACGCTTCCTGTCAGAGGAACGAAGATACTACCTACTCCAGACGGGGCAATCCTGGCCCCGCAACATCGCGGTACATAAGACACTCGCCTCCCGGCAACGGACCCGACAACAACACGGAGAAGCCTAGCTTCTGATAGAATCGTGTAGCGTCCTCGTCGACAGCCGAGAGGAGCACTCGACAGTTACGATTTGGTCTCGTTGCCTGATAGGCTTTGGCGTGGTCAATCAGGATAGACATTACTCTTTCGCCATACCCCTTACCTCTCATCTCATGATCGACCATAACCCACGTTACAGCCCAGTAGGCGAAATCCCAGTCTTCCTTTATTACAATCCCTACTGCAGCTAGAGCACCGTTTTCGGCAAACACCCCGTAGACTGCCGAAGGCTGGTTCGAAAGATACCTCTCGGCATCTTTACGGAATGCCTCGGCGTAATCCTCCCAGCCTGGAGACCGATTGAAGAGATCGACAGCGGCATCGAGATCCCCTTGGGTGAGCAGCCTCGAAGTGGTGCGCAGACGAGCTTTTACTTCGCCGTTCGCTGCAGTCGCCCTCGGCTGAGAGATCATCTCTCCATTGAGGAGATCGGGACGGTTCGCCGAGCTCTGCTCACCTGGGCGGCTCGGATTCCTCTCCGGATTCTGAAGATTTTCGCGCATAGCTTCACCACCGAATAGGCCAAGAAAAAGAGACTTTCAAATGCTAAGCCCTACCTCGCCCCCACCCCAAACAGAACCGCCGGAATGGTGCGCAGCAGAAGCACGAAGTCCCCGAAGAGAGACCAGTTGTCGATGTACTGCAGGTCGAGCTTGACCCACGAATCAAAGTCCTTGATCTCGTTTCGCCCGCTCACCTGCCAGGTGCATGTCAGGCCAGGGCGCATCGAGAGCCTGCGGCGCGAGCTGCGCTCGTACAGGCTGACCTCTCCTGGGATCGGCGGCCTAGGCCCAACAAGGCTCATCTCCCCGATGAACACATTCCAGAGCTGCGGAAGCTCATCGAGGCTGAAGCGGCGCAGGAACCTGCCGAACGGAGTGACGCGCGGATCGTCCTTCATCTTGAAGGCTGGCCCGTCCATCTCGTTCTTCGCCTTGAGCTCAGCCAGCTCCTTCTCCGCCCCGTCGTACATCGAGCGGAACTTGAGCATCTGAAAGAGCCGACCGTTTAGTCCCACTCGGGTCTGCCTAAAAATTACCGGCCCTCTCGAAGTCTTGACGCCAAGCGCCAGCGCAAGAAAGAGCGGCGAGAACATAAGAAGTGCAGCTCCGGAAACCGCAAGATCGATCGCTCGCTTCAGCGCCAGCTCCCACGAGTCGCCAGGAGGGGTCTGGAAGTGAATAAGCGGCATCCCGCCGAAGTAACTCATGCCTGACTTGATAAGGCCGATGCTGAAGAGGTCCGCTGCGATAGTGGTCCTGACGCCCTGCTCGGTGCAAACGAGAATCATCTCCTCAACCTGCGGCATCACGTCGACGACGTCTGTGAAGATAACCTCATCGATTGCGTAATCCTCAAGTGCTCGGCACACCGCCGAGGTGCCAACCATGACTCGCCCAACCCGCACGGTGCCCTCTAGGTCGCGGCGTAGCTGCTGTGAAGTTACAGCCTGATGAAGATCCGGCGAACGCAGATCAGCGAAGCCTCGAATATGAATCCCGAGCTCTGGCCTGGCAACTATCTCGCGCGCAAGGCGTACTGCCTGCTCCCCTACTCCGCAGATCACCACGTTCCGGAAGTTGCGCCCCTTGCGGCGCCAGTAGCGCAGGAACTTTAAGACAGAGTATCGCTCGAGGGCGAGGCCGCACCCCGCAAGAACAACGAAGAGAGCGACGAACGAGCGGCTGATGTCGATCTTGAGCACGAAGAGGGTCGCCGCGAGCGATATAAAAACTACAACTGAACTCACTAGCGCCACGCGGAAGAGTCGCCAGACCGAGCTGAGCCGCATGCTGCTGTAGGCCCCCATCAGGTTGAGAGAGAGCGTGTAGCCGAGCAGGGCCACTCCCAGAACGAGTACGTAGTCCTTAATCGGAGCGAGCACCGCTTTACCCTTAAAGGGAAGATTGAGGTCGAGGATGTCGTTCCAGAAGATGAGCGAGTCGCGGCCGTAGTATGCAGCGAAGAACGCAGCTACGATGATGGCGTTGTCGCCGAGCCGCTCAAGGCGGGATATGAGGCGCGAGTTTTGCTTCAGCATACCAAGGGGTTTCAGCCACTTATGGTAGGCTGGACAGCCTCACTAAACAAGAGACGGCATGACTATTCGCGTGTGGGCGTTTCCCGCTCCTAACCCCCTGCAAATCGTGCCCTGAGAAGCAGGAAGCGGCCCTCTCCCGATGCCGGGAATCGGGCGCAGCAATCAGGAGCTGTTTCCGCCACCCTCGCAATACACAGAACACTCTCCTGAACGACATCGCCGCAGTCGCTAACGAAAGGGCTTCTTGCCAGCTCTCTTTTTGACTACCCTTAGCCCCGATGAAAGTGATTTTACAGCGCGTCAGCCGCGCAAAAGTAAGCGTGTCTGGCGAGACGGTCGGTGAGATAGGGCATGGACTCCTGCTCCTGGTAGGCTTCGGTCAGGGCGACACCGGAGATTGCCTAAAACCGATGGCGGAAAAGATCCTCAACATGCGGGTCTTCCCAAACGAGTCAGGGCGCTTCGATCAATCGCTCCTTGACCTGCAAGGCGAGGTGCTCGCTGTGTCACAGTTCACGCTGTATGCCGACACAAGCAAGGGGCGCCGACCGGAGTTCTTTCAGGCACTCAAGCCGCAGGAAGCGGAGCTATTGTTCAATGAGTTTCTCGCTGTTTTACGGTCTTTCGGAGTTCGCAACGTCGCCTCCGGAGTCTTTGGCGCGCACATGCAGGTTGAGTCGATCAATGACGGGCCAGTAACGATCTCTGTCGAGCGCTGAAAAGCAACACTACTTTGCGTCTGCTTTCTTGCCGATCTGCGCCAGCCAGGCGAGCCGTTCGCTGATGGTCTTCTCGTTGCCGCGGTCACTAGGCTCATAGAACGGCTGCCCCGGCACCCCTTTCGGCATGTACTGAACTCCGGGAGCGTAGCCGTACGGCTGATCGTGCGGATAGGTGTACCCCTTGCCGTAGCCAAGGCTCTTCATCAGCCCGGTCTCCGGATTTCTAAGGTGCAGCGGCACCTGCGCGTTCGGGGCCCGTTCCACCGCAGCGAGCGCGCGGTTGAGCGCTACGTAGCTTCGGTTCGATTTCGGAGCTGTCGCCAGGTACGCGATGCACTGCGCAATCGGTATCCGCCCCTCGGGAAGGCCAACGAGCTCGAAGGCCTGGAGCGTCGAGACCGCAAGCTGCAATGCCCGCGGATCTGCATTTCCGACGTCCTCACTCGCAAAGATCACGAGGCGCCGGATGAGAAACCGAGGATCCTCGCCACCCGCAAGCATCCGGAAACCGTAGTATAGCGCTGCATCAGCATCGGAGCCGCGCAGGCTTTTGATGAAGGCCGATGCGATATTGTAGTGCTCTTCTCCGTCTCGGTCGTAGGTGGCGAGCCCAGAGCTTGAGAGAAAGGCCCGGATCTCGTCACCCTTGGCGGTGCCCTCGGCAGCGGCCCGCGACATAGCGAAAGCCTCGAGCAGATTGAGCAGCCTCCGTCCGTCTCCGCCACTCGCTTCCTCGAGCAGCACGCGGGCTTCTGGCTCAAGAGCGCAGCCGAGGTCCTTCTCTCCCCTCTCGCACACACGCCCGAGTGCCTCGCTTGCGAGAGGCTTGAGGACAACAACCCTGCACCGGGAAAGCAATGCGGACGTGAGGTAGAAGGAAGGGTTCTCGGTTGTGGCGCCGATAAGGGCGATCGTGCCCGCCTCAACATGCGGCAAGAAAGCGTCCTGCTGCCCCTTATTGAAGCGGTGAATCTCGTCTACGAAGAGCAGCGTCGGCTTCGGCTGCGATTTCG
Source organism: uncultured Bdellovibrionales bacterium (assembly GCA_964654585.1). Taxonomy (GTDB): domain Bacteria; phylum Bdellovibrionota_C; class UBA2361; order UBA2361; family OMII01; genus OMII01. The sequence goes on along the minus strand of CAZZJR010000007.1, from coordinate 29,150 downwards.
CGCGATCGACAACTTCGCGCACATCCTTCACGCCGGAGAGCACGGCCGAGAGCTCGACGAACTCGCACTCATACGAGCTGCCGATAATCTTTGCGAGCGTTGTCTTCCCTGAGCCCGGCGGCCCCCACAGAATCGCTGAAGGCAGCCTGCCACGACCTGCCCGCACCTGCTGCACGAAGGCCTGGTCGAGCTGATCGAGCCCCGAAAAGTCATCCAGAGAGCGCGGCCGAAGCCGCTCAGCGAGCGGGACCTGGGTCATGCAGCCCCAAGGAACGCAGTCACGTAGCGGTACCCCGACTCAAGCTGCCTAAGAGAGAACGACTCATTAGGCGCGTGGATAAGGTCGCCCTCTTCGCCGAATCCGACAAGCAGCGGCTCGGAACCGGAAACCTTCGCAAGCTTCGCAACTATCGGGATGCTGGCACCCTCCCACATGTACACAGGCTCTCGCCCAAACGATTCGAGGAGAGCCTTGCGTGCGCGCTGCACAACGTCAGACTTGACGGAAAGCTGCAGCGCCGGCCCGCCAGCGACGCGATGCTGCACCTCAATCCGGGTGCCCTCTGGGGCGAGCCCTTCGATGTGTCTCGCCACCAAATCAAGGGTACGCTGCGGATCCTGTCCATCAACCAGGCGCATCGAGACCTTGGCGAAGCCCTCTGCCGGAATCACCGTCTTGTTCCCCTCTCCCTGGTACCCGCCGCCGATCCCGTTTATCTCAAGGGTTGGCCGGAAGCCTCGTCTCTCCATGATCGGCAGTCCATGCTCTCCGCCAGTGAGCTGCACCCCGAGCGTTGCCGACATCTCCGCCGTATCGATCGGCGCCTCGTTAGCCAGCTTCCGATCCTCGGGGTTCGGCTCACGCACCCCGTCGTAGAACCCCGGGATGGCGACCGAGCCATCAGCAGCATGCAGCGATGCGACTACGTCCACGAGTGCCTGAAGCGGATTGAGAACAACACCGCCGTAGACACCAGAGTGCAGGTCAACCTTCGGCCCGAAAATCTTTAGGTCGAAGTGCGCAATTCCACGCAGTCCCATCGTGACTGTCGGCACGCCCGGATGAATCACGCCGGTGTCGCACACCATCAGCACATCGGCCTTGAGCGCCTCGGACCAGCCGACGAGCCCAGCGTGCATCGCATCGCTGCCGCTCTCCTCCTCTCCCTCAATCAGCACCTTGATGGTTGGCAGGTCCGCTCCCGCTGCGCCGAGCGCCTCAAGCGCCTTGAGGAAGTAAAACACCTGCCCCTTGTTGTCCTGCGCTCCGCGCGCGTACATCCGCCCATCTCGCAGGGTCGGCTCGAACGGCGGCGACTGCCAGAGGTCGAGGGGGTCTGGGGGCTGAACGTCGTAGTGGCCGTAGAAGAGCACTGTCGGCTTTTTTGGATTGCCGGGAAGCACGCCGTACACGAGGGGCAGGGTAGCCGAGTCCCACAGTTCCGCCTTGAAACCGAGCCCCTCTAAGTGACGCGTCACCCAAGCAGCACAAGCCAAGCACTCCTCGCGGTACGCGGGATCGGCGCTGATACTCTTGAAGCGCAGAAAATCCTTCCATTCCGAAACAAATCTCTCGTGATGGGCGGCGTAGTACTCTTGAAACTGTTTCATGAAATGCCTGTCAAACGGCTACAATCGCCCTATTCTGCTACAGATAGCTCAGCTCTTGAAGAGATTTTGTGGCTTGTGAATTGACCTTCTTCTCACAGCAAATTTTCCATCGTGACAGAGCAAGAGAACCGTTGCGCTCTGTCCCGCTCGGTGCGACTATTCCCAAGCAAACCATTTTTTACGGAAAAGACCCGCCATGAAACGCCTAAGTTCGTTCCTCCTTACGCCCCTGCTCCTTCTCTCTATCACCTCAGCTACCGGCTGCTCCTGGTTCGGTTCGGGAAGCGAGGAGGAAGGCGAGCTCTCCGAATCCGACCTCGCCGCTCAACGGGAAGGCCGCTTCGGCTCAGGGAACATTCCTACAGCAGAGGGTGATGGCATGTTCCGGGACGTCCATTTCGGGTTTGACTCGTACTCGGTTGAGGAGGAGTCACAAAACGACCTGGAAGCCAATGCTCGTACGCTAAAAGCTCGTCCGATGACGATCACTCTCGAGGGACACTGCGATGAGCGGGGCACTGTTGAGTACAACATGGCGCTCGGCGCGGCCCGTGCGAAGGCCGTCAAGAACGCCCTAGTTAATCTCGGAGTGCCCTCGTCTCAAGTAGACACTATCAGCTACGGCGAAGAGATACCTCTCGATCCGGGGCACGACGAGGCTGCGTACGCCAAGAACCGGCGTGTGCATTTCTCTCCGGGAGAAACCGCTGCAGCGGCGCCGAAGAGCAGCCACTACTAGGATCCCGCACTCAAGCATCCGCGAGAGGCGTGCAGCTCTGGCAACAGCCGGCCGCTGTACGCCTCTCGACGTTTGATCGCCTGGTGGAGCTGGTCACCTACAAAAAAGCCGGTGTGGCGCTGCACAGCAGATTGACAACCTCACGGAGCGGTTGAGCGTTGTGGCTAACGCCACCTATCCGCCTTCTCGGAGACGAAGGACGCTATCGTCTCAACGACGAGCTCCAAATCTCCCCCCCGCTCCGCGCGCAACCCAAAGTAGACACCCATCATGAAGACAGCGGTCATAAACACGAGCTTCATAGAGCCTCCCTTCTGCTAACCATTTGAAACCTGCGCGGGTGGCGGGCTCTCTCCTTCCCGCAACCCGACGCACCGTGCAAATACGCCACCCCGGCAGCTTGCTCTGAAACACCCAAGGAATCAGCGAAGGCCCGCTAAATCCTAGGGTGGGGTGCTCGCGCATCCACTGATTGAGATTCCTAACTAGCACAGACGGCTCAACTATTAGTCGCGCGCGGGAGGGCCGTTCTGCACTCCGTCTCGGGTCAGTACGGGGAGACCGTACGCAATAAATCGTTTGGCTACACGTAGTACCTGAAGGAAGATCCTGGGTGGGGTGTGCAGCCCTGCACCCGACTCTCGGGGATTACGGCATCCGCTAAGATAGATACTCGCCTTTTTGGGGCAGACATGAAGCAGCACCCGGAGTTCGAAACCTCTGCAGAGCTTAAACGCATCTTCGTGCGAGAGCTCGACTCCTGGCGAAAGCAATCTCACCTCGGCTTGCATGAACTGAGCCAGCGGTGCGGCGTGTCCCAATCGTACCTAGCACACATCGGAAGGTATGGACGGATACCGAGCAAGCCGGTGCTGCTGCTCCTGGCCCTTAACTTCGGTATGGCACGACCGGAGGAGCTTTTAAGAGCCGCCAGCCCGAATGACACTTGGCCATTCGATGGCGCGCTGAAGCTGACCCCACACGAATCTACTGAGGAGGGGTTCTTGAGCGTGAAGCTCAACATGAAGGGGCTGCTCGAAGCCATTCAGGGAGCTATTCGCTCAGAATCCCGCCCGAAGTCGCTCGCGCAGCTCCTCGGTGGTCGCCCACTCCGCATCGGACTCAATTATACCCAGCCGTGGCTCTTCGGAAGACTCGATGACGGCTCTCCTGACCGAAGCACGGGAGTGGTCCCGGAGCTGTGCCGCCTCATGCAGCGCCACCTGGGCTGTGAAATCGAGACTATTCCAACCCCCTTTGACCGCTACGTGGAACGGCTCTGCCGGGGTGATATCGACCTCTTCGGGCCTCTCTTAGTTAGCCCCTTCTGCCCCTCAAACATCCAGTTCTCGCTCCCTACCCACCGTATGGGCCTGTCGCTGCTCATGCGCCTCAGACCTACTTCTGGGCTCTCGGCCCTTGAGCCCCCATCGACGATCGACGACCTACTCAGTCGACGCTATGCACTTGCGGCCCTCAAAGATAGCCGAGCGCACCACTTCTGCCTCACTCGGCTGAAGCGCTCGGAGGACTCGGTGCTGGTGTGCAGTAGTGTTGAAGAAGCTCTCGATCGAGTTTTGTTGCGCGGCATACCCGGACCAGCGCACCTCTTTGTCACCAACGCCATGTTCGCCGTTCAACAATCACGCGAACATCCGGACTCGCTCGCGCCCCTCTTCGCGCAACCAGGCAACCTTCTAGAGATGAGTGATAACGCCTTTGCTGTGCGTCCCGAATGGCACGATGGCATGGGGGAGATTAACGCGGCGGTCCGCTCAGCCGCTCGTTCTGACAGTTTCCGCGCCGCAATCAAAGCTGTGCTGCATTCCGGCGCCCAGGGGCTCATGGAGCCAATCGATAGCCCCGACCCTCGGCAAACTGCCGCAAACGGTAGTGACTCTCATTACTGAAGCAGTAGGACGTCTGAGAGTGCTCGTCGCATCGCCTCAAACGTCACCAGCGTTTTTTCACGCACTCCTGGTGAGTCGCTGACTGAGGGGCTCTCAAGGTACAGAACGCCGATCTTGCGCTGCTCCCCGAGCGCTCGGTAGATCCCAGCAAACGCTGTCGATGAGAGCTGCGGCTGGCCCTCAATCACGAGCGTCTCAGTGTTCGCTAGCGCCGAAACCGCGTGGTCCCCGGGATCGAGTGCCACGTCTTTTGTTGAACGCATCGCAACCCTGCCGATGATGGTGCGCGGCTTGAGCGTCAACGAAGTCGGGTCTATCACAAAGACACATCCGCCTGTGAATCCCGCCTGCGGGATGATGTTCCGGATAAGTTTCTCCACGGCTGCTCGGCTCACCCGCTCGCCGTCCATGTCAGCGTAGAGCACTTTGAGGGCATTTTGCACCGATTTCGGGCACTGTTTTAAAAGCACCTCATCGATGACACGTGCCATCTTTTTGTGCACGCGAATGCTGCGAGCAGGATTGAACGTCTCTACCGAGCCAAACGTGCCCGGCAGGCTCTTCTCGTAACGGCTGGCGTGCTCCTGAGCCCTGCCCTTCACCAGCTGAATCGCATCCTCCCCTACTGTCTCTGAAAGAAACGCTTCAGCTTTTTGCCAGTCATTCTCTGCGGAGGGATACGTCTCTGGGTGTTCGGCCCTCGCCAGCGCCTCCCCGATCTCGCACAGGTCGTCGTACAGATTCCACTGCCTCTCTACTTCCTCGACCTGGGGGTCTCCCTCAGCGACGTCTGGGCGCATGATTCGCACCGCTAGCAGCGTCGGAGTAAATCCGAGCTCTTTTGAGAGCTCGTCATCGAGGTTCTGGCCAGGCTGCAAGCCCTCGATCACCTTTGCGTACAGAGTCGGGTAGTTCCACGCAATCAGATTGAGTCCGATCTCTCTCACAACGCTGCGTGCGAATCCCATTTCTGGATCGAGGTTTTTCTTCTCGCTCAGGAGCGATGCGGTCGTCGCACTGATAGCAGTCTCGCGCAGGCGCGAGATCTGAAAAGGCTCGCTCCCAAGCAACGAGTGCGTAGCGGGCAGCTTTGTGTCGTTCGAGAGGAGCGAGAGGATTCGTGGGGGACCGGCCCACTTGATCAGCTCGACCGGATTGAGCAGCGTTGCCGGGGAAACTCCCTCCTGGTTCCCGACCTGTATGAGCTCTTTGACCACAAGTGTGAAGAGCGCAAAGTCACTCTTGAGGTCTTTGAGCAGTTCGTCGGGAGCCCTCTCGTAATCTCCGTCCGCTGAGCGCTTGCGCACAAGCTGCAAGACCTCTTCGTTGATTGGAAACCAGGGCTTGAGGACGTGCTGGAGCGCCCGGTCTATACGTCGCTCTGCTCGGTCGGACTTAAATTTACTCATGGTAATCGCCAAGCTACTGCGCGTTGTGCCCGGGGAGTGGCGCACTGCCGCCCCCCAGGCCGACCCCGTCGTGCACTTCGGTGGTCTAACAAGGGGCTCCGAGGCCAGCTTCCAGCCCTGTTCCTGACCCTCAGATACTAGATCCTCGGCATCTTTGTAGGCCCGCTTAAGGCTCGATAGCAGACAAAAATCGAGGCGTAGGAATGACTACAGACTGCTCTAGAAGTTCGGGCTCGATAGCCTAAAAAAACCCAATATCAGGGACTTACCTCTGCGTAGCTTAACCATCCAGCGCGCTTCTCTATTTGATTGAATCAAGGGGTTACATGTATGATGCGCCGCGTTATGGCGAAAAAGCTCATCGACTCTCTCAAGCTTCCGGAGGACCTGCGCGCCCTCCCTGTTGAGGAACTTAAGCTTGTGGTGGAGGAGCTCCGAAACGAGCTTATCGATACGGTCAGCGAATCCGGCGGCCACTTCGCCTCAAGCCTGGGCGCGACAGAGATCACAGTCGCGCTCCACCACCTCTTCAACACCCCGCACGACCGGCTTGTCTGGGATGTGGGGCACCAGGCGTACATCCACAAAATGGTCACGGGTCGCCGCGAGCGGATGGGCTCGATCCGAACCATGAACGGGCTATCTGGCTTTCTTAAGCGCTCAGAGAGCCCCTTCGATGCTTTCGGTGCTGGCCATGCCGGCACGAGCATCTCGGCCGCAGTTGGAATGCGCCACGCTCTCGATAAAGTAGACCCTGACAGATACGTCGTTGCGGTAATCGGCGACGGGTCGCTTACCTCTGGAATGGCTTTTGAGGCCCTCAATCACGCAGGAGACCTCAGCCTGAAGCGTCTCATTGTTGTCCTCAATGACAACGAGATGTCGATCTCGAAAAATGTCGGCGCACTAAGCTGGCTGTTTTCGCGGGCGATGACCGGCGAGACATCCTCAAAGGCGCGCAGCAAGTTCAAGGAGCTGTACAAGCGCGGGTACGTCCCAGAATTGATATACAAGGCGATCGACCGGGCGGAGGAGGCCACGCAAGGATTCTTCTCGTCACCTGCCATGCTCTTCGAGGCGTTCGGGTTCCGCTACATCGGCCCGGTAGACGGTCACGATCTCCCGGGTCTGATCAAAGCGCTAGAAAACGCTAAGCGCCAGGATATCCCGGTGCTGGTTCACTGCCGAACAGTAAAAGGCAAGGGTTACGAGCCCGCCGAAGAAGACCCTATCCTGTGGCACGGTGTTGTTCCGTTTGACCGCCAAAAAGGTGAATTCAGGGCAGCGACGGTGCCAGCAAACTCTCCCGCGCCGAAGAAGCTCCCGTCCTACACGGCGGTCTTCGCAGAGACGATGATTGAGATGGCTAAGGCCGACAGCCGCATCTTCGGGATTACAGCGGCGATGCCGAGTGGCACTGGGCTCGACAAGATGCAGAAGGAGCTCCCCGAACAAACCGTCGATGTCGGCATCTGCGAACAGCATGCAGTTACGTATGCGGCGGGACTTGCGTGTGAAGGGCTTAGACCTGTCGCTGCAATCTATTCGACCTTCCTACAGCGCGCGTACGACCAGGTCGTTCATGACGTTTGTATTCAGAAGCTCCCCGTAACCTTCGCGATCGACCGCGGCGGCGTGGTTGGAAACGACGGCGAAACCCACCAAGGGGTATTCGATATTGCCTACCTACGAACGATTCCGAACATCACTATCATGTCCCCCAAGGACGAGAACGAGCTGCGCCACATGCTCTTCACCTCCGTCAACCTAGGCGCCCCGGCGGCGGTGCGTTACCCACGGGGAAACGGGATCGGGGTGCCGCTCGACCCGCAGCCCAAGCAGATCCCTATCGGAAAAGCAGAGGTGCTTCGTGAAGGAAGAGAGGCGCTGATCGTAGCTTTTGGGCCGCTGGTACAAAACGCGCTCCAGGCCGCCTCGGTTCTTGAGCGGGAGCACAACATCTCGACCACTGTGATCAATGCCCGTTTCGCAAAACCGCTGGACACGGAGCTGCTGGCTACAGAGCTTCCGCGCTACGACGTCGTCTGCACACTTGAGGATCACGCTCTCAGCGGTGGTTTCGGCTCAGCCGTGGTGGAGTTTGCGAACGACGCAGCTCTCGCGCTGCGCGCACCTATCAAGCGCTTCGGGGTTGGCGACAGCTTCGTACCGCACGCATCCCAAGGTGAGCAGCATGCCATGTACGGCTACGATACCAAGAGCCTCGTAGCGTTCATCAGCTCCGCTCAACAGCTGCGTAAGGTGGCGTAGCGGATTCCGACAGCTGTAGCCTGCGAAAACACTAGTTTCTCGCCTAAATAATGTAGAAACAGCTAGTTACGTTCGGCACGTCCCCTGCAATGCCGCAAGTACCTGAAGCACTTCTGGCCCTTTGGCGGATATGTGTTTGCAGGGGCGAAAGGGATTGCAGCGACCGGCCCGTGGCTGGTCGTCACTGACGTGGAGATTGGAAGTATGAACTGGTCAAAGGGCGGAGATTTTACGAAGAGTCTACTGAGCCTGCAGCTTCAGCTTAAGACGCTGCTTGAGGGTGTTGGGGGAGAAGACACGGCAGCTCTTCTCGATGCGCTCGCAAATCTGAACAAGAGCGAGCGGGCAGTGGCCATTCCCCTGCTCCTACGCGCTGTAAAGCGCATAGCTTCAGGTGAACATCGGCTCTCGACTGCCGAGGATAAGGAGCTTAAAGACTTTGAGGACTCGCTGTTTGACAGTGTGCTCGAGGCTTTCGGAAATACCGCCAACGAGCTCGATCTTGCCAAGGAGCCGGAGGCGAAGCTAGCCGTTCTGCCCGGGGGAAAAACTCCGACCAACCGCGTTGCGATTAAGAAGCCGATTCGGGTTTCAACGCTGATCGATCTGGCAAAGGAGCGCGAATCGCGCCGCGGCCGCTCAAGCGACGGGCCTGGCGATATCGCCTAGCGTGAAAGGCTTTCAGGGGAGCCGTTCGATCCTGCGCAGGTCAGTACTGCCTAACAGCTGTGGTGTGATCGTCCATGTTCGTCGTCTCGATCGAGACCGAGAGAGCAACCAAGTCGATGAACATCTCTTGCGTTAAGTAGACTTCGTCTTGCCACTCGGTTTTTATCGAGTCTCGTGAGTAGCCAGCTTGAACTAACTTCTGAATTGTAGCCCGTCGCGACCGTTGGGCATCGCCAGCACCGTAGCCACCACCTTCCTGATCGAAGTCAAAATCGCACTCCGGGGAGCACCCAGCCAGAAACACCTCGACTCTTTTGCGATTTTTGAAGATCGCTCGGCTCTCAGCCAACATCCGCCCGAAATCATCTTCGTTGACGTCGTTCGGGCGCACGAAGTGGCCTAAGATAGCCACACCCGCTGTTCGGTCGACTAGTCCGATTAAGGTACATGGTCCTGCGGCGCCCGACTCGATTATCTGACCTTTAATCGCCCGGGCGACCCCGAAATCATCAGGCATTACCACTCGATTCGGCTCAGCCTGCTGGGGCGCTTTACTCGTTTTACGATCTTGAAACATCTCTGCGCCTTCGTTTGCTGAAGAGTGCCGGTTAACAGCCCGCATCGGAGAAGTAAGCTGCTTACAGCCGAGCCCCCGCCCTTGAGGCGAGCTGATGGCCTACTTGGGCTTCGCCACCACGAGCTCCAGGTAGAAATGGTTGCGGGTCTTGTTGGCAGGAATCGCGGTGCGCGGATTCCCCTTAAGCCTTGCTGGAATCTCACCCTTGAAGAACTCTAGCTTCATTAATCCATTTTCCGCTGGGAAGAGAGACACTGCGAGGTAGTCACTAGACAGGATGTCCAGAGCCCGTCGACCATCTGCGTCAGACCTAAAGAGCGCAAGCGAGTCCGGCGTTACCGATTTCGGCAAGAGATTCAGCGGAAGCATAGCGTCTTTGTGCATCCGTCCGTTAACTTCCGTGACTACCCGGATATCGTAACCCGGCGGGAAGGCTCCACCGTTTGCCTCCTTGAACTCGCGTACTGAACTTATCAGCACCTGCAAGGCATTCCCGTTGCCGAGAACAAATCTCGCTTTACGTTTATCGTCGGGCAGCAGGTACCCCTTCTCGTCGAAGAGCTGTCTCGGGAACCAGGCGAACGTATCCCAGGTGGGGACCTCTGGAGGGAACGGAGCAGGACCCTGGGTCTGGGCTCTCGCAGCCGCACCGCTGGCACACGCTCCAAATGCGAATCCGAGAAACCCCCGCCGGGTCATGGAGAGTTGCGATAGATCTCCTGCTCCTGATCCATCTCTGGTCTGCGATTCGGTGCGCCGACGAAACTGTGCGGATTCCCGATTGGCCTGATTCTCAAACTGCATAACACACCATGCAAACAGGATTCAGAAAACGGTTCAGCTTGTTATACGCGGAGCCCCGTGGCTACTCAAGTTAACGGGAGGAAAGATTAAACGAGGCATTGTCGAGAAGCCTAACCCCTTCAACTTGAGCCACGACAAGCATACGACAACGACCCGAAACCGACTCAACCGGTACCAGAGAAACCTCGTCGACCATACTCACGTACTCTATCACCGGGTTCGGCATCCCTGTAATCGAGTTTATGACTATCCTTTCCAGGGCTGCCGACTCGCGGACCCCTTCCCTGAAGGCGGCCTGCGCGGCGAACAATCCTCTGCTAATCGCCAGTGCATTCTTCCGTCCGTCGGACGAAAGTCGCGCATTCCGTGAACTAAGCGCGAGCCCGTCTGCATCCCTCACCAATTGACCGCGGACAATTTTGGTGTCGAACTTGAGATCCTGCACCATTCGCTCAATCAGCGAGAGCTGCTGGAAATCCTTCTCGCCGAAGATCGCAACGTCAGGCTGAACGATGTTGAAAAGAATCGAAACTACCGACGCCACCCCTGTGAAGTGTCCGGGGCGGAGCGCTCCTTCAAACGGCTTTGAGACTTCTGAGACGGTCACGGTTGTCTGGTATCCAGCCGGGTACACTTCTTCCACGGTTGGGGCGAAGAGCAGATCGACCCCCTCCCGTCGCAGCAGCTCCGCATCGCGCTCAATGCTGATGACGTACGCCTCGTAATCCTTGGGGTCGTTGAACTGGGTCGGATTCACGAAGATTGAGCAGACCCGCACATCAGAGTGCTGTGTAAGCGTTCTCGCAAGGGAGAGATGCCCTTCGTGCAGAGCGCCCATGGTCGGGACAAATCCGACTCGCTTTCCCGCCCTCTTGAGGGGCTTAAGGAATGCCCTTGCGGCACTTACCGTTGAAACTATCTCCATCTTGGCCCCCTTTTCAGCTACGGATTCTCGCCAAAAACTGCTCCTCAACGCCGTCTTACTGCGGCTGTTTTTCGCGGCCACTTCTAACCGGCACCCCACGCCACAAAGATTCGGCCTCACCACTCGCGCCGCTTGCCCTTGTTTGCTAAGGTTTCGTTGCAAGTTCGGGCCACTGAACCCTACCACTTTCCGTGCAAAGCCCAAAATTCGCTCCGATTGTATGCGAACAAGTGCCCACTCAAAGCCAGCCGCTCCCCCCGCTCGGCGTCTCCTACCCTCCGCTGTTCTCTTGGCCCTGATGCCCCTTCTGCTCTCCGGCTGCTTCCTGTGGTCTGGCTTCGGCTCCTCGGATGACAGCGACGAGTCGGTTGAAGCCCAAGAGCAGGAAGAAGATCGGGCCGAGGTTCCAGACTCGGAGGCGCACGAGATTAAGTCGGGCGATGAAGGCAGCTCTTCAGAGACTCCTGAACAGGAGCTGGTGCGAAGCGCAAAGCGGCTTTACCAAGCTGGCATGTACTCGGTTGCTCAGGATCCCCTCAACTCGATCCGAGACCGTTATCCTCTGGGAGCTTACGGATCGTGGGCTGCAATCAAGGCCGCTGATGCCTGCTACTACAACGGCGAGTTCGACAAGGCAGCGAAGTCTTTTGAGGACTTCCTCAAGAACTATCCTGGGAGCCCGGATACCCCTTACGTCAAGCTCCAGGCGGCGAGAGCACACCTTGCATCGGCGAAGGGAACTGGTCGAGACCGGCAACCTCTTGAGCGGTCTCTTACGCTCTTCGACGAGCTTGAGCACGATTACCCGAATACTCCATACGCGGTGCTGGCTCGTAGCGAGAGAACCCCTGCTCTTGAAGACCTCGTCGCCTACGACCGGTTCATTATGGATTTCTACCGCAAAAAAGGTAACGCAGAGGCCGTAGCGGCGCGCCAGAAGCTCTTCGACGAGCGCTGGGGCGGACGCATCAAGGCCGGAGAGTTTCAGGAAACCACCGAGGAGATCTCTCTCGAACCACTGCCTGAGATTGAGCCCGGCTCAGCAGAGGCGCGCCAGGTAGAAGCTGAGGAAGCAAAAATTGAGGAGGAAACCACTCCTCCGGAGGTCATTGCTCCAGAGGTAAGCACTGTTCGGCGCGTTCAGTGCAGCAACCAGGATATCCCCTTCGCCATGATTGAGCTCTCACACTTCCCAGAGAGCTACTCCGCCGGAAACGTGCTTGAGAAGCTAGAGCCTGAGCAAGGATTGGTGAGAGTCCCGGACATCACCGTTTCGGCCGACAAGCGCAGCTTTAGCTGTTTCGGCGACGGAGATCTGTCCGTTAACAGCCACGGCGTGCTCGAAGTCCGCAGCGACCACGGCTTCATCCTTACAACCCTCAACACCCCTCCTCGCATCCTACTAACGAGGATCGCGAAGTAGCTCACCTGATCCGGGAAAAACTTGCCGCTGCCGCCCCTTTTTCGGCCCCGACCGCTTTATTTTTGGCGGACCCAGCAGATTTCACCAACTTAGAACAGCGTTCCCTCATCTTATCGGCGATGGGCTAGGAAGGTTTTGCTCGCAAACTTGGTGCGCGAGCTTACCCATTCTGCTGTTGGAGTACGGGCCGTAGTGATAACTAAGTAGTCTTTGTTATTTGGTTTTAGGAAAGACATCTTGAGCGTTTCGCTTTCTCTACAATCGATAAAGGATATCGACTTCTCCTCTCTGGCGGGTCGGCTCATGCGCCGGCAAAACATCGCTGTAGCCGTACGGGCCGTACAGCTTTGCGCAATCAGCGCTGTAATTCTCGCTCTCGGGTTGCTCGCCTACAGCGCTGCAACTGAGACATTGAGCCGCAAGGGCCTCGACTCAGAATTGGCAGCCAAGATCGCTGCTATAAAGGCGAACACAGCCACATCAGCCACTCCCGTTTTTAACACGACTCACGACTGGAAGTTAGTTTCCGACTTCACCTCCTTTGGCCCGCTCGGAAAAGCAGCCCCGAGCGCACCCTCTGCCGCCCCAGCGCCGAAGTCACCACTCATGCTTGCGCTCGCTGGAACCTTCATCGCCGCGGGCCAGGAGCCGTACGCAATCATCGAAGACAAGAAGAAGCAGTCGCAGGAGATGTTCCTGCTCGAGCAGTCGGTCTTCGGACAAGCAGTGCTCAAGAAGATTATGGAAGACCGAGTTGAGGTCGAGCGCAATGGAAGGATTGAGGTTCTAAAGCTCGATGACTTCGGCGGCGGGGATTCCGGACAGGGGGGCATCTCGAACGAGGGTGACGACTTCGTCGTTGACGAAGGCGAGCTCGACAAGGGCCTTGAGAATCTCCCGATGCTTCTCACGCAAGCGCGCGCAGTCCCCTACTTCAAGGACGGCCGCTCGATTGGCTTGCGTCTCTTCGCTATCAAGACCGGCAGTCTTTACGAAAAAGTGGGTCTCAAGAACGGAGACATCCTTAAGTCGATCAACGGAAACGGGCTTGGCGACATATCTCAGGCAATGAAGCTGTTCGAGCAGTTAAAGCAGGAGCGCTCAATCACGCTAACGTTAGAGCGCGATAAGCAAGAGAGAGAGTTTAGGTACACCATAAGGTAAGCGATGAAAGCTCAACGAACCACAGCCCTGATTCTCGCCCTGAGTGCAGCTTTTCTCACGGCAGCTTCGCGTGACGTTCTTGCCCAAGACCGGCCGGGTGCGCCCAATGCCGAGGAGGGTGCAGCAGCCGAGAAGGAATACGGAAAAGACGCCAACACGGAGATCAACGTTAAGAACGCCGACATTGCCGCCCTCGTGCGTATCTTCTCGCGCAAGACGAAGCGGAACTACATCCTCGACGAGAAGGTCCGTGGCAAAGTTTCGATCTACCTGCCGGGCAAGGTCTCTCCGGATGAGGCTCTCAGAATTCTTGACTCAGTACTGGCACTCAAAGGCTTCACGTCCGTCCCTATCGGCGAGAACCTGTGGAAAATAGTGCCCTCGAAGGAAGCTCGACAGTCCACCATTCCAACCATCACGGACGGCGGGGCCGAGAAGCCAACAGCCGCCGTAGTGACCCGCCTGCTGTCGCTTAAGTACGTGAGCGCCCAGGACATTCAGCAGATCCTTCAGCAGCTCGTTTCCGCCGATGGCCTCGTGAACGCGTACACAGGAACGAATTCCCTGATCGTGATCGATTCGGAGGACAACATCCAGCGCCTCGTGAAGCTCGTTGATGAGCTCGATGTGCCTTTCTCGAATCGCGAGATGACGATCATCCCGGTCAAGTACGCCGACGTTGAGGACATCGCGCAGAAGCTCAACGACATTCTCGGTGAGGGCCAGAAGAAGGAAGGCGGCTCCGATCCAGTTCGTGCCAGCATGGGCGACCCGGGACAGCCTCCATCAGCAACAATTCCGAACCAGGGCGGCGCGACCCGGGCTGGCGGCCGCACCGTCTCTGCCCGAGGCCTTGAGCCCAAGATCATCCCTGACCAGCGCACCAACTCAATTATCGTCGTCGCCGACGAAGAGACCACCGCGCGGATCCGAGCCCTGATAGCCCAGCTCGACAGCAAGGTGGACCTCTCAGGCAACAAGTTCTACGTCTACCGCTGCCAACATGCTAACGCGGAAGAGCTGACACAGGTGCTCTCTGGTCTCGTCGGAGGCAGCGGTGCCACCACTGGCGGCAACAGCCTTCAGGGCGGCATGCTCGGCGATAACGACCCGGGACTGCCCGGCAGCCCGTCAGGCAAAAGCTCCTCCGGCGCAACCTCAGTTAACCGCAAGAAGGCACCAACCTCCGGCAAGAGCTCCGGAGTCACCAGCACTAAGCTTGGCGAAAATATCTCCATCACCGCAGACCCCGCGACCAACTCGCTCATCATCGCCGCCAGCAAGCCGGACTTTGAGAAGATTAAGTCGCTGCTCGCCCAAATCGACGTGAAACGTCGGCAGGCGCTCGTTGAAGCGACTCTGCTTGAGGTTTCAATCGACGACAGTATCCGTGAAAGCACCAGCTTCCTTACGTCTACCGGCGGATCGGACGGCGGCTTGCTTGTTAAGAACGACTTCGGCCCTTCTTCAGGCAGTCTCCAGAGCCTCTTCTTTGATCCAAAGGCGCTTCAGGGCTTCACCCTTGCTGCCGCGAGCGCAGGCTCCCTCTCGCTCGGCAACAACATCACGATCCCGACTCAGTCGCTGCTCATTTCGGCTGCGCAGAACAACAACAACGTGAACGTGTTGAGCGCCCCGACGATCCTGGCAACTGATAACGAGGAGGCTGAAATCGTCGTAGGCCAGAACGTTCCGTTCCTGGCGAGCACGTCGACGAACGCCACAAACCTCAACAACACCTTCAACACCGTTGACCGTCAGGACGTCGGTATCACCCTACGTATTACGCCGCAGATCAGCTCTCGAGACTACGTGACGCTGAAGGTCTTCACTGAAGTTTCGGCGGTCATTCCATCTACCATTAACTCGACTCTTGGACCCACGACCACCAAGCGCCAGAGTGACACAACCATCATCGCCAAAGACGGGCAGATGATCGTGACGGGCGGCTTGATCGCGGACGACGTCTCCGAATCAGACGACGGACTCCCCTACTTCAAGGACATCCCGGTCCTCGGCCACGCCTTCAAGGCGAACTCCTCTGTGCGCCTGCAAAAGAACCTGCTCATCTTCCTCCTGCCGCGCATCGTGAAAGACCAGTACGACGCGCGCGACGCGACGATTGAGGGCCGCGAGCACATGAAGGACGTTATCATGAACTACGATGTCGCCCCGCGCCGCGGACAGCTGCTCGATAGCCCCAAGATCGACGAAGTGGCTGAGACCGTCCCGTACGAGGGCCCGAAGCCTGGCACAGCCCTCGCTCCAGAAAAGATAGCGAAGGCGGCGCGCTCTAACCCGGAGCGAGTGCAGGAGAAGGGCACAATCGTACTCGATGGCTCGAAGGACGGCACACTCAACCTTGAGCTTAGCCCAAGCCTGCCCGACTCCGGCAACGGCGAGGTGCTAGACCTCGGCACTATCGGAGGAGGTTCGCAGGAGCCTCACGCCGCGCTGAAGAGCACATCGATTCAGCCGGCAGCTCCGAGCACTCCCCCGGGCACGTACGTTGTGCTTGAGCTGATGAACAAGGGCGACTTTGTAAAAGATCTGCCGTTCCTGGACGGCGCGAGGTCAAAGGTTGCTGGCATCTACCTTCCGGAGGACACGGCCAAGGCTGCCAAGGGCTTCTTCAAGGCCGGGCAAGCCTACTCTTTCCGCTGGAACGGACAGAACATTCCGCTCAAGGCACGTGAGGTGCAGGGGGCCGCACCAGCGCGCAGCTCGGGCGGAAATCCCCTTCCAAAGAGCTGGCACACCCTCTCGCCGTACGAAATAATGAACCTGGGCAACGGCCCATGGATCAAAGGAAGCGGCAAATGACCACAGGAACTCCTCAGCCCCCCGCAACACCGGGCGCAATCCCAGGAAACGCCATCATCGGCTCGCAGGGACGAGTCATGGCGCAGCTCCTTGGCCTGCAGTACGCCGACCGCCTGCCGGAGCCAGCACCTCCGCGCAACCCGATTCGCGGCGACTTCGACCGAATTGCGGGCTCTTGGGGCCGTCAGTTCCTTACCGTCCCAATCGGCGGTGATGACTCGGTTGTCATCGTTGCCACGGCGGATCCGCTCAACGTTGAAGCTATCGAGCAGCTCCGCATCTGCTACGGTCGCCCGATTCAGGTGCTCGTTTCGTCGCCCGAGGAAGTCACCAAGGCGATCAACTCGATCCGCACCAGCCTCATGAGCGATCGCTCAAGCGAGCTCTCTGGGTCAGGGAAGAAAGAGGATGCTGACGACCTCTCGAACCAGCTCAAGATCGACGTTACTGACTCAGACGATGACGACGCTCCGATCATCCGGTACGTCAACGCAATTATATTCAAGGCTAGCTCAGAGCGAGCATCTGACGTGCACGTCGAGAGCTTCGAGGACAAGCTCAAAGTGCGCTTCCGTGTAGACGGCGTGCTGTACGACGTGGCCACTGAGGAACGGGCGTTTCAGGCGTCTATCATCTCGCGCATCAAGGTAATGGCGGGTCTCAACATCGCCGAGAAGCGCCTGCCGCAAGACGGCCGTATCGGACTCAAAATTGCCGGCAAGGAGGTAGATATCCGTGTCTCGACCGTGCCAACTCAGTTCGGCGAGCGAATTGTAATGCGTCTCCTCGACAAGACCGGAGCGGTGCTCGATCTCGATGTGCTTGGCGTCGATGCTGACAACCTGCAGAAGCTCAAGAAACTTCTCGATAAGCCAAACGGCATCGTGCTCGTCACCGGTCCGACCGGTTCCGGTAAGACGACAACGCTCTACGCCTGCTTGACCCACATCAACAAGCCCGACTTAAACATCCTCACCGTTGAGGACCCGATCGAGTACCAACTCGACGGTATCGGCCAGATGCAGGTCAATCCGAAGATTGACTTCACCTTCGCCAGCGGCCTGCGCGCTATCCTGCGTCAAGACCCGGACGTGGTGATGGTGGGCGAAATTCGAGATGCAGAGACGGCGGAGATCGCCATTCAAGCATCCCTGACCGGACACTTGGTTCTCTCCACGCTTCATACTAACGACTCAGCAGGCGCCGTTTCACGGCTCATAGACATGGGGGTTGAGCCCTTCCTCGTCTCATCCAGTCTTCTCGCCGTCGTAGCTCAGCGCCTTGTGCGCCGCTTGTGCAAGCACTGTAGAGTTCCGTACGAGATCTCCGACGCCGAGCTGCGCGAGCTCTCCCTCAATCCGGATCAAGTCATCACACGCCAGGCCTTCCGTGCTGGCAACGGGGACTGTCCGCACTGCCAGGGCAGCGGGTACTCAGGCCGTCTCGGCATTCACGAGCTCTTAATGATCGATGACGAGGTGCGCTCGCAGATCCTGCAGCGGCTTGACTCAAACTCAATCAAGAACTCGGCGATCAAGCGTGGCTTCGCCACGCTGCGCGCTGACGGCGGAAAGAAGGTCTTGGCTGGGCTTACCACCGTTGAAGAAGTGCTGTTGGCGAGCCACGACGACGTGATCTAGAGGCGACTGTAGAGACGCGACACTATGCCGGTATTTGAATACGTAGCGCTCAACCCCGCCGGCAAGAAGCTCAAGGGCACGCTTGAGGCCGACAGCATCCGCACAGCCCGGCAGCGTTTGCGATCCCAGAACGTTTTCCCGACTGACATCAAGGAGTCCGCCGAAGCTTCTAAGCAGAAGAGCCAGGACGTTAAGCGGTTTCTGGGCAGCGACCGCGTAACGCTGCGCGATTTGACACTCGCTACCCGGTTGCTGGCAACGCTGTCTAACGCGGGGCTGCCCCTCGTGGCGGCTCTTTTGTCGCTTGCTGACCAGCTCCAGCACCAGGGCCTGAAACGAATCGTGGTCGATATCAAAGAGCGCGTCGAGCAGGGCTCGTCGCTCGCTAAAGCTTTGGCCGCGTACCCGAAGGTCTTCCCACGACTGTACGTGAACATGGTTACCTCCGGAGAGGCGTCCGGCACTCTCGACACAGTGCTCGACAACCTGGCGGATTACTACGAAGCGCAACTGGAGCTGCGCCGCAAAGTTGTTGGTGCGCTCACGTACCCGACCCTCATGTTCTCGTTCTGCATCATCGTGGTTCTTCTTCTCGTTGCATTCGTTGTTCCCGGCATCGTAGAGATCTTCGTCAAGCAGAAGCTTATCCTACCCCTTCCAACCAGGATGGTAATCGCCTTCTCGGATCTCGTGATCGGGTACTGGTGGGCGCTGGGACTTAGCGTTGCGCTCGTAGTGGTCGGGATACAGCGTTACTATGCGACCACTAAGGGCCGCGAGAGCATTGATCGACTACTGCTTAAAATTCCGGTGTTCGGGACGATCTACCGGAAAGTCTCGACCGCCCGAGTCGCGAGCACCCTGGGGACCCTCCTGAGTGGAGGCGTGGAGCTTCTGTCTGCGCTCGATATCGTAAAAAACATCGTCAGCAACGTTCACATGCGTCGAGCCCTTGAGGAGGCGCGTGATGGCGTGCGAGAGGGCCGAAGCCTCAGCAAAGAGCTGGCACGGAGCGGCTTCTTTCCGCCGCTCCTCTGCCAGATGGTTGGGATCGGCGAGAAGAGCGGCAAGCTCGAGGTAATGCTCGCCAAGGCCGGAAAAACCTTCACCCAGGAGGCAAACTCGTCGATCTCTGGCCTCACCAGCCTGCTTGAGCCGGTCATGATAATATTCCTCGGCATGTCAGTCTTCGTCATTGTTGTGGCGATCCTGCTGCCAGCTACCCAACTCATGAGCATGATGGGGCCATCCTAGACACCGCGCCCTCTGGCCAGCGGAAACGCCCGAAAAGAGGGGTCCCCGTGTTGCATTCCGGCCACCAAAAGGCACCCCAGTGAGGGCAAAAACTTAAGGGTTTCGCGTCACCTGCTTCCGGGGGTATCATCACCAGAGGCGCCACGGGTGGCTGGCAGCCCCAAGTTTCGGGCAGCTAGCGCCGCCATCCGACGCCGAACGTACCAAACCTCAGATTGAGAGAATCAGCATGAGCCTCTGCACCACTTCTGACTGCAACACTCCCAGCCGAACAGCTTCGCGCCGCGCCGTTTCGCGATTTGAGCGCGGATTGACCTTAATCGAGATCATCATCGTGGTCGCCATCATCGGCATTGTGCTCTCCTTCCTGCTCAAGGGCGTGTTCTCAGGAGCTCAAGAGGCGAAGGCGAAGCTAACCAAAGCGATGCTTGAGCAGCTCAAGGGCGACCTCACGGTGTACCAGGTCTCGAACAACCAGTTCCCTGGCAGCCTGCAAGACATTAAGGGCAACGAAGCCGTTAACGACGGTTTCGGCAACCCAATTCAGTATAAGGTCTCAGACGGCGGCCGGAGCTTCGAGCTCCTGTCTCTCGGCGCTGACGGCAAGCCAGGCGGGACCGGCTCCAACCAAGACATCTCACTCAAAGGACCGTAATCAGGCAGCGAATGCGACGCCCACTTCGAGCCAGCACCCAGCGAGGTTTCACAGTTGCGGAGCTTGTTCTGGTGGTCATCATCATCGGGCTTGCGGTCGGACTCGTGTCGACCAGGCTCGGTGTGGTGGACACATGGCGTGAGAACGCGGCGTTTCGCAAGCTGGCTGACACTATTGTCTTCATCAACAACCAAGCTGTGATGGACCAGGTATACTACCGGATGGAGTTCGATCTCGAGAACCGCCGGTATCGCATTGGTGTAGTGCGGCCTGACGATTCGCTCGACGTCAATCCGAGCGGGGTCAACTTGCCGCCGCTGCAGCTTGAGCTTGCAAACCTGCTCAGTCCCAACGCCGGCGGTGACACGACGGTCATTCCCCCGCCCTCACTCCCCTCACTCGCCGAGCCCATTGAGCTTCCAGGCGAGATGTACTTTGAGGACGTCGTTACTCCCCGCGGCAAGGTTAAGGCCGGAGAGAAACGCAAGAACCCATTCCTGCTCTTCTCGCCGCGCAACGCCTCCGAGTTCGGCGTGATCCACGTCACGATGGGCAACGGGATGCAGAAGACGATCCTCGTGAACCCTTGGACTGGCTTGGCTGAGGTCTTTAACGAGTACAAGGACTACCAGTACGCGCTTAACCAGAAGGGTCGTTCGTGAGGCAGCAGCACCCTACACAGCGTGGATTCTCCTTCATCGAGCTCGTGGTTGCTTTGTCGCTCTTCGCTGTGGCAGCAGCGGTAATCGTAGGCCTTGAGAGTTCGGCTATCAACCGCACCCTGAGAGACAAGAACGCGCAACAGGCGATGCTGGCTGCGCGGAGGATTATGGCTTCGATAGAGGCTGCCGGACCAGCGCTCGATCTGCCAGATCAGGAAGGGGTGCCTGTCTCCGAGATCCTTTCAAGCCTCGGTGTTCCAGAGCCGGCCTCCGACGAGGAGAAGGCTGCTCAGTCGAACTTCCGGGCGTCACTGAGGATTCAGGACTGGGACCTGCCCTTCGAAAACGTGCAGAATCCTGCGATGCGAAAGGTCGCTCTCGTTATCGCCTGGGGCGATGGCGTGGGGGACTCCTTTAAGATTGACTACCTCTTTCCGCGAGGCCCTGGAATTTAGTGAAGTTCTCGCAGAAGTGCCGCGCAGACAGCCCTCGACGCCAAGCTGGCTTGACGCTGCTTGAAGTTACGCTCGCCATGGCGATCCTAGCCGTCATGATGTCGCTCAACTACAAAGTAATTATGGGTCTGGTCAAAGCAAAGTCGGTAGTCGATGACCAGCGTGATGGCCTCTACATCGCAAATTCCGTGCTGACCCGCATCTCTCGCGAGCTGCAGCTTGCAGTCAAGACCGGAGCAAGTGTGCAGTGCGACACCTCTGCGCCTCCACAATCTTCAACGCCCCCTGTGTTCTTCAGTGAGCAGAAGAGCGAGAACGACGCTCGCACTGACTCGCTCACGTTCTTGGCGCGTGAAGCGGGCCAGTACGTTCCAGACGGCGGCACTCACTCGGGCCTCGTTCAGATCACCTACCGAGTCGAGCCAGATCCGGAGCAGAAGGACGCCAAGAACCCGACCATGCTGCTTGTGCGAGACGAAGTACCTATCAGCCGAAATAAGCAGCGGGCTTGCGCAAACGCGATCAGATTCCCAATTACGAAGAGCCTTGCATCGCTTGAATTTCAATTCTTCGACAAGCGCAACAACGAGTGGCTGCCTGAGTGGGCCGGCCCACGCGCCTTCACCCTCCCATCGATTGTGCAGTTCAAGGTCGGGCTGCGCACCGAGGAGGGCACTTCCCAGACCTACACCTCAGCCGTCGCTATCCGCTCCTCGCCTTAGGCCGGTCGAAGCACCCTAGGTTGAGAAACAAAGAGGGCAGCGAGAGCAGAGAGCGGGGAGGAGTCCAAGTTGCTTCGCTTTCCATCGCTCGCCGTTCTCGCTGCTCTCTTTGTATCACCCCCTCAGCCGGCTAAGGCTACGTGCTGGTAAACGCGAACATAAACGTGCACATCCCGGTACACGGAACCTGAGCCGTGGCCGGTTCCGGCTCCGGCTCCGGACTCTAAACCAGCAGTAAAACTTTCCCGCCGCGCACAGAGACCTCCCCCTTCCCTTTACCGGAAACGCCCCCTACCCTTTGTTCCCAAGAAAAATGCAGCCTATACTCCCCCCAATGAACGCCTACTCCTTCCTAGCCCGAGCTGCAGAGCTCTGGCCCTCAAAAGTCGCGGTTACTGCCCGTGGGGAGAGGGTCACCTTCGGAGAGCTCCTAAAGCGCTCTGAAGAGCTTAAGCAGGCTCTTTTCGAGGCTGGGATTAGACCTGGCATGGGTCTCGGACTGGTGGCTGCGAACGGGCCTGAGTTCCTCGTTGGGCTCTTCGCAGGGCTCGCGAGCGGCGCGGTGGTGATGCCGATCTCTGAGAACCTGCGGTCGCAAGAGGTCAACCGGATGTTGGAGCTGGTGCCCCTGGCGGGAGTCCTGCACGAAGGATCCTTCGCACACGAGCTTCCGCGCTCTACCGAAACTCAGCGTGGCCGATTTTCGATCGCGATGCGGCCTCGAGAGTATCACCTAAAAGTCGCCCCTGGGGTTCCGAACGCAGCGGTGATACGCTTCACCTCTGGCACGACCGGCTCAGCCAAAGGAGTGGTGCTCTCGCACCAGACCGTGTTCGAGCGCACTGAGGCGGCGATAGGAGGGCTGCGGCTCTCGCAAGGAGACGCCGTGCTGTGGGTGCTTCCGATGGCATACCACTTTGTGGTGTCGATCCTGACCTACGTTCGCTACGGCATCACCCTCGTTATCCCAGAGGGAGACTCGCCCGAGCAGCTCATATCGAGTGCGGCACAGCACTCGCCGCGGATGCTCTACAGTTCGCCAGCAGTAGTGCAGTCGCTGATCAACTCGCCGAGCGGGCTGTCGCTTCCCCGCAGCATGCGGGTCGTCTCAACGTCTTCTTGCCTCTACCCGCAACATGCGCGGGCGTTCGAGCAGCGCTTCGGCGCGAGCGTTGAGCAGCTCTACGGGCTTTTTGAGGTGGGGCTGCCCCTGGGCTCCGGGTTAGTTGCTGGTGGGGATGGAGCCTCTGTCGGCAAGGCGCTCCCTCGCTACGAGGCAGCGATCCTCGACCCAGCCGGCCAGCAGCTTCCCGCTGGTCACATGGGGAGCCTCGCCGTGCGTGGTCCGGGGATGTTCGACGCGTACCTCGCCCCCTACCGCCCAGCTGCCGACGTCCTGCTGCACGGCTGGTTTCTCACGGGCGACCTAGCTGTGCAGGGCTACGACGGCTCGATCACGGTGAAGGGGCGCGAGAAGTCGGTAATCAACGTGGCTGGCAACAAGGTCTTTCCGGAGGAAGTGGAGGGCGTCATAAATTCTTACCCCGGAATCCAAGCCTCCCGCGTTTACGGCCTTGAGCACACCCAGTCCGGAGAGATGGTGGTCGCAGAGGCTGTGCCGCAACAGGGCGCAACGATAGACGTTACGGCGCTCGCCACATACCTCTCGGAGAAGCTCTCTCGGTACAAGCTGCCAAGCGCTCTGCGCCTCGTTGACACAATAGAGAGAACCGACAGCGGAAAGATTCGGCGAGTCGCTCAAGGGTAGTCTTGAGACGTCTCCGAACAACAGCCGACAGAAACCGCAACTTTATTTCAGGGACACGCTCCCCTACCTGAAAGCGGCCGGAGGTCCTACTCTTGATCCTCCTCTTCCTCCTGCTCTTGCACGTACCTCTCGCTCATAATCAAGAAATTGGCCGGGGCTGCCTACGCCCATCCTGTTGAGATACCCGGATGAAGATTAGGAGCTCAGTGCAGGTGCAGGAGAACGAGGAGGATAAAGATTAGGAGGAGAGAACGACTGCGCTATCGGGAACTTCTTAGCAAGGACAGAGGCTCTCTCAGAAGAAGCACATGACCAGCACCGGATACCTCTAACTCCAGTGCTACTCGATCACCCTTCGCTTGGCTCCACCTACATCGCAATCGGCTTAGACAGCCAAGCGCCGGAGACGACGTGACCATCAAAGAGCGAGATGCCGACATCCATGTGGATGATGCCGCTTGAGAGCGCAGGGAGGCGCACAGCTGCCGAGAAGCCTAGCTCCCCCTCTTTCGGAGTGAGGTGCGCCACATCAAAAGCAAACCACACTCGGCGCAGCGGATAGAGAGCCTTGAACACGCTCTCTTTCGCTGAGAAGAGGCGAACCGCACGCTCGGTGCGGAGAGCTGGGTCAGAGAGAACCCAATCAAATTCATCTGGATCGGCGAAGCGCGCGATGAGCTCGTCAGTGTAGCGCTCTTCGACCTGCTGAATATCGACACCGATGGCTGGAATGTCCTGCTGCCAAGCGGCAACGGCGACCCCGTATCCTCCGCCGTGAGCGATCGATCCGACGACGCCGACTGGCCAAAGCGGCTCGCGGTGCTCGCCGCGAAGAACGGGCGTGACTACCGGGAATCCAACACGCTCAAGCGCCTGTCGCGCAGCGGCGCGCCCGAGGGTGAAATCTTTGCGCCGCTTCGGCGATACAGCCTCACCGAGGGCCTGCTCCTCAAGCGGGTGCAGCGTGAAGCCCTCCGCGTCCTTTTCGGACACGATCGCGAAGGCCACCATCGGGTTGCTAAATGGGGAGATTGATTGCGTGCCGTCCTGAGTATCGGACGGGTTCTTAAACGTGCTCAACGTGCCACTCACAGTTCCCTCGTGCGGATAAAAGTCCTAGGAATGAGTATCGAAACCAAACAACAAAAAGTTCGCGCTTTGGCTAAAGCGCATCCCTTAACCCTAGCAGAAACCGGCACCCCGAGCAAAGGAGAGAGGCTTTCAGGCGCACCCCAACCATCTGATATATATTGGTTTTTTGCTAGTTTTGCGAAAATCGGGGAAGAACGCCCTCAAAAACTCCTAATCCGAGGGTCTTCACCAACGGAGGGGCTCTAGGAGCTAAGGTCAGCCCGCACGAGCTCCTCTACCCCCTCTCTGACCGTGTGCGAGGGTTGGTAGCCCAAAGCCTCTCGGGCACGCGAGATGTCGGCCAGGGAGTGCTTGATGTCGCCCTTCCTGAAGGGCTCCATGATCGGTGCAGGAATGCTGGTTACGTCGATCCCCTTCTGCCGAGCGACTTCATTGCGCAACATCTCGTGGAGCTCCAGCAAAGAGGTCGTGGCTCCACACGCGATGTTTGCCACATTGTTGATGACGGGATTGCCTCCTGCCGCCGACGC
>CAZZJR010000007.1:0-3947 GCA_964654585.1 uncultured Bdellovibrionales bacterium | reverse complement strand
GCGTAAGGGGAGAGGCAGTTGCCGATCAAGCTCTCCACTTTTGGGCTGGCTTCCAGGTCGCCGTACACTGAGCTTGAAGATGCGTACACAAAACGGCGCACCCCAGCGGCCCGTGCCGCCTCCAGCATGTTGACGAATCCGTCGACGTTGACCTGGTGAGACGTGAGCGGATCCGCAATCGATCGCGGAACTGACCCGAGCGCGGCTTGGTGCAAGATAACGCTTGGAGTGTGCTGCTTCACCAAAGCCTCCAGGCCCTCTCGGTCCCGGATGTCCTGCTCAAAGAAGACGAGATGCGCTGACTTCTCGGCGCCAACTGCTGAGCGCACGGCATCAACGTTTTCGCGCTTACCTGTGGCGAAGTTGTCTATCGCTACGACACGCTGCCCGAGAGTCAGAAGCCTCTCAACGAGGTGCGATCCGATAAACCCGGCGGCGCCGGTGACGAGCCACGTTAGGCGCGCTTGGGGTTCCGTGGACATGCTTACAGGCTCCAGTAGGTGAGGTGCGAGGGAAGCTCCTCGCGCTTGAGCAGGCTCTTGACGTCTACCAGCAGCCCGCCCGGCTCCACAAGCCCCGCCAACTCCCGAGCACCTCGGCGCCGGAAGTCGTCGTGCCCCACCGCAAGCACGAGCGCCTTGACCCCTTGGAGCGCAGCCCACGGACTAAGCTCAAGACCGTACTCTTCGCGCATGACCTCGCCGTCCGCCAGTGGGTCATGCAGCACTGTCTCAATCCCGAACTCCCGCAGCTCGTAGGCGATATCTGGCACGCGGCTGTTGCGTGTATCCGTCACGTTCTCCTTAAACGTGACGCCGACGATTCCCACCTTTGCGCCTTTGAGCGCGATACCGGCGTTGATCATGAGCTTTACCGCACGCTGCGCGATGAAACGCCCCATGTCATCGTTGATGCGGCGCCCAGCCAGAATGACCTGCGGGAGGTACCCGAGCTGCTGCGCCTTCGCTGTGAGGTAGTACGGGTCCACGCCGATGCAGTGCCCGCCGACGAGACCTGGCGAGAATTTGAGGAAGTTCCACTTTGTTCCCGCCGCCTCTAAGACATCCTTGGTACTGAGCCCCATCCGGTCAAAGATGATGGCAAGCTCATTCATGAGAGCGATATTGAGGTCGCGCTGCGTGTTCTCGATTACCTTTGCTGCTTCAGCTACCCGGATATTCGGCGCGCGGTGCAGTCCTGCCTTGACAACAGCACCGTACACTTCCGCGATCCGCTCTGTCGTTGCCTCGTCTTCTCCGGCGATGACCTTCACTATCCGCTCAAGCGTATGCTCTTTGTCGCCCGGGTTAATTCGCTCCGGGGAGTAACCGAGGAAGAAGTCGACACCCCGGGTCATGCCTGACTCCCGCTCCAGGACAGGCCCGCACACCTCTTCTGTAACGCCAGGGTAGACCGTGGACTCGTACACCACGACAGCACCACGCTTCAGGTTGCGCCCGACGGTGACGCTCGCCGCTACCATGGCTCCGAGGTCCGGCTGGCGATTTTCATCAATCGGCGTCGGAACTGCGACGATTACGACATCGCAGGAAGCCAGCGCCGCGGGCATGGAGGTAAACTCCACCGTTGAGACCTGAATCTGTCCTTCGAGCCCTTCGCTGGTTGGATCTTCTCCCGCAAGCAGCTGCTTCACCTTCCGCTCGCTGAGGTCGTACCCCACGACGTCCTTGAAGGCCCTGCCCATGGCAAGTGCTACCGGCAAGCCAACGTACCCGAGGCCTACTACTCCGATCTTTGGTTTTGAGCTGCTCATGTATCTTCTCGACCAACGGTGCCGCGCCGCATCCTAGCACCAATTGGCGTAACCTCAAAAAGTTGGGGATCTGTAAACTTCCACTAAGTCCGAATGCTTAGCCGTACTCCCACCCCGCTCCAGGGAGCCGCGAACTGCTACCACAACCCGGCATGGCGGCGATATGTCGAAGCCCATGGGGGCCCGAGAAGATGTGCATCGGAGCGGTAGCGGCAGTACCCATCACTCTTCGAACCGTGTAGCATTTCTTACTCACGCG
The DNA here is from genome assembly GCA_964654585.1 of uncultured Bdellovibrionales bacterium. Classification (GTDB taxonomy): domain Bacteria; phylum Bdellovibrionota_C; class UBA2361; order UBA2361; family OMII01; genus OMII01. The sequence continues at coordinate 1,914 of CAZZJR010000007.1, read as the reverse complement.
AGCCCCTCCCCGGGCAGCTTAACAAGAGGAACAAAAGGGTGAACCAGCACCGTTCAACGTGGTCAATTCAGGTCGGCTCAGTCGCCTCGATAGCGATCCGTGTTCACATCACCTTCTTGCTGCTCTTTGCCTACTTCGTCTACCTCTCGCCCGCCGATTCACGCCTCAATGAAGGGCTCTTCATCACTGCGGTATTTGGCTGCGTGCTCGCTCACGAACTCGGGCACGCCCTGGTCGCGCGCTATTTCGGTATCCACACTAACGACATAACACTGTACCCCTTCGGCGGAATCGCCTCGATAACCTCACAGCCAGCCCCAAGGGCGGAACTTGCAATCGCCCTCGCTGGACCTTTGGTGAACGTGCTCATCGCGCTCCTGCTTCTTCCATCGCTCGATTTCAGCCACCTAGCGGCGGTCTCGCAGATGCCTCCTGATGAGGTGCTGCTCTCGTTTCGAGAGAAGCTCTTCGTCGCCAACGTTTCGATCGGGCTCTTCAATTTGCTTCCGGCTCTTCCTATGGACGGCGGTCGGGTGCTCCGTGCCCTGCTCGCGCTGTGCAAATCAAAAAACGCAACTTTTATCGCGGCTCGCGTCAGTAAGGTGCTCTGCGTGCTGATGGCGCTCGGAGCGGTCTTTATTGGCCAGCCGATACTGCTCCTGATCTCATTCATCATCTTCGTCGGCGCAGTCCAAGAACATGTGCGTGCCGAAAGCCGCAGCCTCGCCGAGACGTTTCTCGTGGAAGACGTGATGGTGCCGCGAGAGAAGCTTGAGACGCTTCCTCACGGCACTACGATCTCAAGGGCGCTCAGGACCTCATTTAATTCTCTGCAACCTTTCTTCCTCGTGACAGTGGGTGAAGAACCTCAGGGGATCGTCTTCAGAGAGGAGATCCTAGAGCATGCAGCCACGAGTCCCGACGACTACATATCCGCCATCGTTTTCCGAGACCTTCCAACTCTTGACGCGCGCGCACCGCTGTCGGACGCCCTCTCTTCGCTCGAAGAGGAGCAGAGCCACGTTGCGCTCGTCACTCGCGACAATGTATTCGTAGGCATAGTAGCCTACGACCGCGTGGCAGACTTTCTGCTCCTGAAGGGGATCCGAAACCACTTTCCACCGGAGGAAGAAACTGAATGGCCGACGCCTCCGTAAACGACATTCCGACAGCCACCACTGAGGCATCCAAGCCCTTTACCCCACGCCACCTCGGCGATCGCTTACTGCTACTCTCTGCGCGTCTACTGGCGGCACTGCCGCTCTCCCTGCGGGGAACCCTCGGGTATTCGCTTGGTTTCTTCGTTGGACTCCTCCCCATACGAGAGGCAAAGGTAGCCCGGCTTCAACTAGCGATTTTTCTGGGCCGGAACTCTCGCATTCTTGTTGCTCGTACCTTCGGAAATGCCGGCCGGACGTTGCTGGAGAGCTTGAATCTACAGCCGCTTCTCGCAAGCGCATCGCGCCGGATCTCCGCTCCACAGTGGGAGAAGGTCGAGTCTTGGCTTAACGATTCGCGGCCTCTTGTTGCTCTCACCGCGCACACCGGTAACTGGGACCTGCTCGCTGCGTACACGATCTCTCGCGGGGTGCCCCTCACCACAGTCGGTCGTGAGGCCCGCAACCCGGCCGGGCAGGAGGTTCTACGGAGCATCCGTGAAGGGTACGGGATTGAGACGATCTGGCGCTCAGATCGCTCCGGCGTGAAGCGGCTTCTCGGATGCATGCGCGAGCGTCGAACTGTTGCCGCTCTGATTGACCAGGATACGCATGTCGAGAGCGCCTACGTGCCCTTCTTTGGCGAGCTAGCGCGAACGCCATCAGCCTTGATTGGGCTTGGACAGAAGTGCAATGCTCGCTTCGTCTCCGCTTTTATGTTCCGAGTCGGCCGTGGAAATTTTGAAACCTTCATCGA
>CAZZJR010000006.1:0-58144 GCA_964654585.1 uncultured Bdellovibrionales bacterium | reverse complement strand
CGCAGCCACCGTGGCTCTGCTACCCTCCCTCCTGCGGTAGCCCGGGTACAGAGTCAAAGCAGCGCATCGGTTGCCACGCGACGAAATTCTGGCAAGTACCGGGCAGCACAGCTGTCAGCGGTCAGCCATGGCTCAAGCGAATGATCTACTCCGGCGAGCAGATGCACGGCAGCAAATGCCTGTTCGTGTGTCCACTCTTTGATACGCCACGGAGCAGAGCCTCCATGATCGTTATCGAGGAGCCCATGCACCAGAGTCGTTGGACGCTTGATACAGGGGCGCTCTGGGTAGGTTGTTAGGTCTACAACAAAATCAATAGGCATCTGCCAGTCAGCCGGATCCTTGCCGGCATAGTTGCGCGTGTAGTTATCGATCGCCGGGGCGAGTAGCAGAACTCGGTCTACTAGCTCAGGGGATCGCTCAGCCAAAAGGGCGCACAACAATCCGCCGAACGAGTAGCCCACGAGGTGGGTGGTGCGGCCAGGTGCAGACTTCAGAATCTCCGAGAGCCAAGCGAGGGTAGCTGACACGTGAGTTGCCCCTACCGAGCCTCCAGGATGGTAGGTCGGAGCGAGAATAGAGGCGTCTGGCAGCACAGAACGCAGGGCCAACAGCTGCGGCGTCGAATCAGGCTCTGTTTGACCGAAGCCATGTAGGAAGAGAATTTGGCTCATTGCCCTCTTAAGTGGCGTCAACACGGCTAAGGGCTGCTCCTGGAAGCACCCGTTTTGCCGACAATCGACAAGGTTAGCGTATTTGCCTCGTTGGGCGGTAGGCACTAAAGTAGGAGGCTCCTGCAGTCTGGAGAAGGAAGGGGTGCGCTCATGAAGAAGGTCGGAAAGAATCCCGTAATAGCCATCGTCGGTGCAACCGGGCTAGTGGGCAGCGAGATGCTCAACGTGCTCGAGCAGCGCAAGGTGCCGTGCTCAGAGCTGAAGCTGCTCGCCTCTAAGGACTCGGTTGGCGAGGTCTACAAGTTTAATGACCAGGAGATCGAGGTCGAGGCGCTCTCCGCCGAGAGTTTTGAGGGCGTTGATATTGCGCTTTTCGGGACGTCGGCTGAGCTATCTTCCATTCACGTGCCGGCTGCGGTGTCAGCAGGCGTTGTTTGCATCGACAACTCAAGTTTCTTTAGGATGAAGCCGGAGGTCCCGCTCGTTGTACCGGAGGTAAACTTCGGTGCGATCAAGGATGGCGATATGATTATCGCTAATCCGAACTGTTCGACCATACAGCTTGTGCCGGTTCTCGATGTGATTCACAAGATCGCGGGGTTGCGGCACGTGGTCGTGTCGACCTACCAGTCTGTGTCAGGTGCCGGCAAAGCCGCGCTGGATGAGCTGTGGGGGCAGACTTTGGCTGTATTCAATCAGCAGGAGGTTCCGCAGGAGGCGTTCCAACACCAGATCGCTTTTAATTGCATTCCCCAGATAGATGTTTTTTTGGATAACGGCTTCACAAAAGAAGAGTTCAAAATCATTAACGAGAGTCGGAAGATCCTCGGCCTTACGGATCTTCGAATCACTGCAACGGCGGTGCGAGTGCCTGTGTTCTTTAGCCATGCGGAGAGTGTCTTTGTTGAGACCGAGAAGCCCTTCGATCTTTCAGACATCATCAAGCGACTATCGAAGAGTGCAGGGATCTCCGTGAGAGCGGCGCACGACGAGTACCCGATGCAGCTCGAAGCTGCGAGCACTGACGAGATTCATGTCGGCCGCCTGCGCAGAGACGAGTCGGTAGAGAACGGGCTCAGTATGTGGGTGGTGGCGGACAATGTCCGAAAAGGCGCAGCACTCAACGCGGTGCAGATCGCCGAGCGGCTTATCGCCGGCTAACGTAGGCGGCTGTGGCTAACATCAAGCTCATTATTGAGTACGACGGGGCAGGCTTTCATGGCTGGCAGAAGCAGCCTGGGCTGCGCACTGTACAATCGGAGCTTGAGAAGGTCCTACGAACAGTGGTCCGCGCTGATATCTCTCCGCTGCATGCTGCGGGCAGGACCGACACAGGAGTGCACGCGCGTGGTCAGGTCGTGACCTTTAAGACGGAGGCGGAGGTAGACCTATACCGACTGTGCCAAGGGGTTAGCCACCTGATGCGCGGTGAGGTGGCAGCTCTCTCGGCTGAGGTAGTGCCTGATGACTTCCATCCGGGCTGGTGCTCTACCCACAAGATGTACGAATACCGGATCCTGGCACGACCTTCGCCGGCGGTTCTCGATGCCCGCCGAGTATGGCACATCCCCAACAAGATGGACCTCGATCTGTTGCAGGAGTGTGCATCAGTGCTGGTGGGCACTCACGACTTCTCTGGCTTTCGCGATTCAACCTGTTGCGCCAAATCAACGACCAAGACCATTTACTCAAGCCGGTTCGACCGAGAGGGCGATATTCTTGTGTATCGTGTAGTGGGCAACGGCTTCTTGAAACAGATGGTTCGAAACATAGTTGGTACAGCGACAGACATCGGCCGGCGTCGATTGCGCAACCGGACGATGGCGCAGGTGCTTGAGGGGCGGGACCGAAGGCTCGGTGGCGTGACTGCGCCGCCACACGGGCTCTGCATGGCGTGGGTATCGTATGGACCACCACCTCAGCTTCCGCCAGTTGCTAGCAGGTAAGCGTGGACGAACGCAGCCGTGATCTGCTCAAGCAGAATCCCCAGGCCGGCCAGGCCGTTGAAGACCCAGGCGAGGAGCACTCCAAAAATAGTGAGGTTCCAGGCGAAGATGTAGAGCAACCCGATGCCGTACCCGCCTCGAATTTCGTTGATGTCGGTCTGTATTGGGGAGATGTCGCGCACGTTGAGGGCAGTGTCGACGCCGTAGCAGATCCCCACCAGGAGCACTGCCATGGCGTGGTCTTTTCGCAGCGCTGCCGCAGCAGCGAGCATTCCGACAAAGGTGAACACCGGCAGGATGTACGGAGCGAGGGATATCAAGGCGTTCATATGAGCAGTTCGCTTCGAGTAGGCGTAGACGAAGTGCCCCGAGTGCTCCCCAATCTTCATGCCTTTTCGCTTGTTCCCGACCAGGTTGGACACGATTGCGTGCTTTGACTCATGGATGAGAACTGACACGTGACCTCGAATGAAGACCTGGCAAGCGACTATCCCGGCCACCCAGGCGCCGAAGAATATAGCCACTCCTCGTCCATCCAACGGAACGTACGAGAGCGTAAGGAATAGCAGCACGACGCCCAAAGGCAACAGAACGCTCAGCGAGAGGAAGAATGCGAATCCGCCGATCTTCTCGCCCGACTTCACTTCTGGGATTGCCGCTTCTGTCTTGAAGGTTGGCTCAGGAAGGCCTGAACCTTCAGGGTCGATGGGTTCGTAGTGGTCGTCGTGGGTCATCTGCGTTGCGTTCTAAGGAATCCGACGCCAGTTGCGCGCCTCTTGCTCTGTAGTTGCTTAGCACGGAATGATGCGGAGCTCACCCCTAATCACGCTCCGGCCGTTGCTGCGCTACTAAAATCCGAAGGGACTCTTAGGCTTCTTCTGGTTCTTCGTCCCAGAGTTGGGATCAGATGGTCCCACTCCAAGTAGTCCGCCGACAATGCCGAGTGCCTCGCCCGGTAGATTCGTTATTGTGCCCGTCAGAAGCTTTGTGACATCGGGCAGCACCACGAGCATCGGGCTGCGGCCTTGAATAACCACCGGAACGACGAGCTGTTGAGCGTTGTTGAGGGCGCGGTTGAGGCCCTTGAAGCTCTTCGCGAGACCCATCGAGACATCGGGGGAGAATGTAAAGGTTGAGCTGATGTTCAGGTCGCCATTCGCTGAAATGGTGCCGTCAGCGGTGATCGAGCACAGGTCACTGACCGCCTGAACCCCGCTCAGCGTCGTCTGGCCGCCCGCGTACGAGAAATTGCCCTTTAGCTCGCGGATCGCAGTGTCATTCGCCGATATGTGTTGCTTGTACTTGTCCGGCAGACCGCCGGTTAGGAGTCCGCTAAAGATCGGAATCTCCGTGAGCTTCTTGAGCACCTGCATCGGCAGGTTGTTGCCCTTCAGTACGCCGTTAGTGGCGAAGATGTTTCCGTCGATGCGCATCGAGCTCTCCATCTTGTCGCCCGTTTGGCTGTTTAGGTTCGCAGAGAAAGTGTTGATGGTTCCACTCAAACTCTGTGCCAAGCTCGGCTTGACAGCACTCAGGAGCTGCTCGAGCTGAATCGAGGAGGCTGTGGGCTGAGAGGAGAGGGTGCCAGGTGAGCCCTGGGAGATCTTAGTTGGAACGCTCATCTTGCCGCCAAAGCCGACCACCGTAAGGGTAGAGATGTCTACACCCTTAGGCGTGAGGCCAAGCGCTGCATCGATCTTAAGCGGGGCTGACTGATAGTTGAGAGAGAGTCCCTGCGTGGAAACCTTGAGATTGTCAGTTGGGCCAGATGCCTTGATCGTTCCCGAGATGTTGGTGACCTGCTGCCCCCCTGAGAGGGTGAGACCCACGGATTTTGGCGATACGCTCACGTCGAGCACGGGGGGTTGATTGCCCTTGAGTGTCGCAGTCACGACAGCACTTGCTTTTCCAACCGGCCTGAGCGGAGCCAGCACTGGCAGAACGTTGTGCAGATTCGTCGCTAAGACAGTGAGGTTGAGGGAGTCAGACTTCGCATTCGCCTGCCCACTACCCGAGCCGAGATCGAGCGAGGCGCTGCCCTGAATAGTGCCTGACTCTCCGGTGAGAGTCAGATTGGGGGCCCTGAGGGTCTTCTCAGGCTGCGCAAACTCGAAATCAGTTGCCGCCAGCGTGAGCGGGTGAGAGCCATTGAGTCGAGCTGTAATCTGTAACATTGGAACCTTCACGACAGAATCGGTGACTACAACACCCGCATCGAGCGCGATGGCTGAAATGCTGACGCCGTTTCGGTCATGTTTCGAAGGAATGACCACCGAGCCGCCCTCGATCTGGATTTGATCAACAGAGAGCGAAAACGCCCTCGTGGGAGCAGCCGCCACAGCGGGCGAGGGAGCTGGAGTAGGTGCGCCTTTGGCAGCGACTGGAGTCGGAGAGCTTTGAGGCAGTCCTTTAATAGCGAGCCCCTGTCCGTTGTTGACAAGGATGAGTGATGGCTCCACAAGGTGAATACTCTTCACGATGATCTGCTTCGAGAGAAGAGGCATCAGCTCAGCTTTTGCTCGCAGCGCCTTAACACTCACTCCACTCACTCCTCCCTGGCCGTCTTTGATCACAAACCCATCTACAGAGAGCTCTAGCGCTGGAATCACCCGCACCGAAACATCCGAAAAGGTCACAGGAGCGCCGAGCGCATCAGAGAGCTGCTGCTGTATCTCATCCTTGTGGCTATCAACGTAAGAGTTGACGTACAGGAGCGCGGCACCCCCGGCTGCAACAATCAGGATGACGATCAGGAGAAGTGTTATGAGGATCTTCTTTTTCATATCGCGGTGAGTCCTAAAACGTAGCTACCAGATGTTCGACTAACTGGTCCTCGTCGCTGCCTGTGCTTTTCCGTGTCCCAAAAACGCCGTGGAACCCGGGGGCTGCCCGCAAACGACCGGTGGAGGATACGGAGACTGCGTCGATTCCGCAAGAAATGTGTTCAAAATCGGGGTCTTACCCCCCGTGGGCTATACCTCGTGCGCCTTCTGGGGTAGAAACTGCGGCGAATTCAGTAGAGTTGTGGGATTAGCTATGGCCCTGCGGGTCGTGATCAGCGCGGGAGAAGTTTCGGGCGACCAGCACTTGGCTAGGGTCGTGCGCAGCCTCAAGGCTCTCGATCCCTCGGTAGAGGTCCGGGGAATGGGGGGAAAGGAGTGCCGCGAGGCCGGCGCGGACCTCGTCGTTGACTGCTATAAGAGCGGTGCTGCGATGGGGTTCCTTGAACTTTTCCGCTCATTTCGCGGCATCTTTTCCTCTTTTAGAGCGATGTCATCGCTAGTTCGCTCGTGGAGGCCCCACCTGGTGCTCCTGGCGGATTACCCAGACTTCAACCTGCGGCTGGCGAAAGTGGCGAAGGCCGCAGGCTCGAAGGTCCTCTACTACATCCCGCCGAAGGTCTGGGCCTGGCGCTCTGGCAGAGTCGAGGCGATTAAGCGTTCGGTTGATCACGTCGCGGCTATCTTTCCGTTTGAGAGGGAGTGGTACCGGCAGCGTGGATTCAACGCTGTGACGTACGTCGGACACCCACTTACCGACCAGAACAAGGTAGCCACCGGTGATCGCACTCGCGCTAACAAGATTGTGCTAATGCCCGGCAGCCGCAAATTCGAGATCGAGCGAATGCTGCTCCCGATGCTCCAGGCTTTCGAGCGAATCAGGGTATCGCAGCCTGATTTGCAGGCCGTGGTGATGCTCGCGGACAATATGGGGGATCAGTGGGCGAAGAGCTGTGCGGCAACGGCTGTGTCGCCAGAGACCATGGCTGCCATATCCTGGAAGAAGGGTGGGGTAATTGAGGAGATGCGGCACGCGCGAGCGGGCATCCTTAAGTCAGGAACCTGTAACCTGGAGGGAGCGATCGCGGAGCTCCCCTTCGTGTGTGTGTACAGTGGTACCTTGCTGGCGAAGATGATAGTTTCGACCTTCGTTAGGCTGAAAGAGTACTCTCCGGTTAACATCATGAAAGCCGGCACAGTGCGCGAGCTGATACGCGTCAGGCACGATGCAGCTGAACTAGAGCGTGAGCTGCTGAGGGTGCTGCAAGACGGCCCGGTGCGCGAGAAGATGATTAGCGACCTGCAGGATGTGCGAGCCGCACTTTTCAGCTTTGAGAGCTCCGGCGAGCAGGCCGAAAATGTGGCAGGGCGTGTGGTGGCGCTCGTGAAAGAAATGGCCCAAGAGCCACAAACGGAGGCAGCGGCAAACTGATGTACAGGCGAATCCTCACCTACCTGCGCCCGCACCTCGGCACTTTTGCTGTAGCGCTACTCTGCATGGTCGCCTTCGGTGCTACGGACGGAGTTGTGCCCTTCCTGATTAAAGGCACACTCGACGGCGTGTTCGGAGCCGAGAAAAACGCCGAGCTGCTCTACAAGCTTCCGTACATTATTATTGGCTTCGCTGCTGTTCGGGCCGTGTGTGACTTCGGACAGCAATTCCTGATGGCATCAGTTGGGCACCGAGTCACGGAAGATCTGCGCAATGACGTCAATCGTCACGTGCTCTCGCTCTCTCCGGACTTCTTCGTGCGGCACTCCACTGGAGAGCTCCTGTCACGTGTGACTTCAGATGTGCTGCTCGTGCGCTCGTTGCTCACAGAGTCTACCGCGGCGATTATTCGCGATTCGATTCGGGTTGTAGTGCTGCTGTGCTCGTGCGTGTACCTCGATCCAACTCTGTCGCTCATCTCAATCGTATTTTTTCCGATAGCAGGCTTGCCCATCGCGCGGCTCGGCAAGCGCATGCGGAAGCTCAGTAAACGCGGGCAGGACGCGATCGGGCAGCTCTCGGCTCTGTTCCAGGAGAGCATGCAGGGGCATCGAGTGGTAAAGATCTTCTGCCGCGAGGACTTCGAACAGGAGCGCTTCGAGAAAGGAAACAACGAGCTCACAAAGACCTTCATCCGCTCAGAGCGGGTCAGAGCCATGGCTGGGCCGATAAACGAGTTCATGGCGAGCTTGGTAGTGTCGGGGGTTGTGCTCTACGGCGGCTGGTCAGTTATCTCAGGAACGCGCACAGCTGGGGGATTCATCGCGTTCCTCATCTCAGTGTTCTTGATGTATGAACCCTTCAAGAAGCTTACCCGCGTCAACGCGACAGTACAGCAGGGCCTCGCAGGTGCGCAGCGCATCTTTGAGATCCTCGACACTGTTCCCTCGATTCGTGAGCCGCAGCAGCCGAGGAAGCTCTCCGAGAGCAACGAAATCTGCTTTAACAATGTGAGCTTCCAGTATCCGACCCGTGGACAGGGCGATGAGCCTACCGCTGCGTTAATTGACGTCTCGCTAACCGTCCCTGAAGGGAAGAAAGTCGCATTGGTGGGGTTCTCAGGCTCGGGCAAGAGCACCCTTGTTGACCTGGTCCCGCGCTTCATCGACCCCAGCATTGGCTCGGTCACCCTCGGTGGCACCGACCTGCGAGAGGTGCGGCTTGAGGACCTGCGCGCTCGGATCGCGATGGTTGGACAGCACACGTTCCTGTTCAACGACTCAGTGTACAACAATATCGCCTACGGAAATCCAAAGGCGACCGAAGAGCAGGTGAAGGCCGCGGCCCAAGCAGCGTACGCGGCTGATTTTATAGAGAGGCTGCCGCTTGGGTACGAGACGCTCGTGGGTGAAGGGGGAATGACCCTCTCTGGGGGTGAGCGGCAGCGCTTGGCGATTGCTCGCGCAATTCTGAAGAACTCGCCGATCCTTATCTTGGACGAGGCTACGGCATCGCTCGATAACCGAGCCGAGCGCGAAGTACAGATGGCGATCGAGGCGCTGGAACAGGGCCGCACCAGCATCATTATCGCTCACAGGCTCTCCACGGTGCGTGATGCCGATCTCATCGTCGTTATGAGCGGAGGCCGGATCGTTGAGCAAGGCACGCACGAGGAGCTGCTGCGTCGTGAGGCTGAGTACTCGCGGCTTCATGCCTTGCAGTTCCGTGAGTCCGAGGCGGTCAACTAAGGGGCAGTGCCAAGCAACTTGCTGCGAGCACCATCCGAATAGCTTGGTGTGTGCCCACGACATGTCGCCCCAATTCTCGCTCTTGCCGTCCTGATCTTTGCCCAAACGGCCGCGGCTGGCCCGCGGATTCGCTCCACTCCTGAACCAGAGCGGAGCATGCGCACAACACTACGGTGGAGCGATCTCTCCGTTCTGTTGGGGCGGTCACGCGGTCAGCAAGAGCTTCGGCATGTCAGCGTTAAGGTCAGAAATATCGGGAGGACGGACGCTCGGCAGGTGCAAGTCCTGGCCCGTGTCCCAGGCGGACCAAGGGTGCTGCTGCGCGGTCCTAAGACCCTACGCCCAGGTGGCGCAGCCGTGTACCTATCCTCGTCGAAGACGCTTGTAGTAGGCACGGGGAGGGTATCCATAGAGGTGGGGTGCTTGGAGTGTCGGTGAAACTCCTCGTTTCGGCAGCCGTAAACTTGGGGTAAGCGGCGGTTTTCACCAGGCCTTTTGACGGAAGGGGCGAGGGCCGTTACACTCCCAAAGATGTCAAGGAGCGGTTTTCTCTCGGGGGTAAAGACGGTGGTGCTCGGCACCTTTGCGGCCGTGGTGATTAAGCTCCTCCGGATGACCGTTCGGTGGCAGTACGTCGGGTTTCCAGATACCGCGACTGCGCCTGATGCTCCGCCCGCCGTGTTCGCTTTCTGGCATGGCCGGATGTTGATGCTCGTCGATGCGTACTGGAGGCTTCGAGGCAGGCGCTCAAAGAGGTCCTTCATGCTTATCAGCCGACACGGCGATGGGCGCTTGATAGCATTTGCGATTCAGCTCCTGGGCATCTACTCGGTTGCTGGTTCGTCTAGTCGGGGTGGCATAGCGGCTCTGATGGAGCTGTGCCGAAAAGTAGAGGAGGGGTGTGACGTTGGATTCACCCCGGATGGTCCGCGTGGCCCGCGACAGGAATGCAAAGCGGGGCTCGTGGCGGTAGCGCAGCGCAGCGGCGTTCCCATCGTTCCGATGTCGTACTCGACCGAAAAAAGGTGGCAGCTCTCATCCTGGGATGGGATGATCGTGCCGAAGCCCTTCTCGCGGGGCGTGGTAATCTTGGGTGAGCCGCTGATGGTTCCTGTCGATGAAGATCAGGAGCGTGCCCGGGCTCGGGTTCAGGAAGCCTTGAATGTCATCACAGAGCAAGCAGACAGGTACTGGGATGCTGGCTAAAGCGTACGCTCTTGCAACAACGCTGGCAGTACCGGTCGTTGCCACCGGGCTGCTGGCATTTCGCCGTGGGCGTGCGCGCTTCAGAGAGCGCCTGGGATCCTGGGGTTCAATACCGGGCACTCCCTGGTGGTTCCACGGCGCCTCAGTGGGAGAGGTACAAGGGCTCTCTCCGATCTTGCGCCTGCTCAAGCAGGAGAAGCCTGCCGAGAAGGTGCTCCTCACATGCACCTCTCCAACAGGCTTGGAGCGCGGAGGCAGCTTGGCAGACTTCACGCGACTTGTACCGCTAGACGCCCCGTTCCTTGTTCGGCGCGCCCTTCGAGCGGTGACGCCGAAGCACTTTGTCATCGCCGAAACGGAGCTGTGGCCAGAGCTGATGCGGCATGCGCTTACGCGGAAAGTTCCGATTTCGATCGTCAATGGAAGGATCTCTGATTACACTGAGAGTTGGTACTCACGACTTGGCGCGCTTTTCTGGCCGCTCGTTTCACAGTGTAGGTTGATCTGTGTGCCAGACGATCAGCAGCGTGAGCGCTTTGTGGCTCTCGGTGCGCCAGCCGATCGCGTGCACGTTACGGGTCACACGAAGTACGATGTCGCACCGAGATTCTCTGCTCACGATGCGCGCGAGCAAACCCGTGCTTCGCTCTTTAGTGACCTCTCTCCCAGTTCCCGAATCCTCGTCCTTGGAAGTGTGCGTCCGGACGAAGAGCCGTGGTGGCTCGATGCGTGTGGTGAGGCGTGGAGCGATGGTCATGACCTTAGGCTCGTGGTTGTGCCACGGCACCAAGAGAAGTTCTCTCTCTTCGCATCACGGCTCAAAGGGCGTTCCATCGATTTCGTAAAAAAGAGTGAGCTAACGGTAGGCGAAGCTGCGCGGGGACGGGTACTCTTGGTGGACGCCATGGGAGAGCTGGAGGGGTGCTACGCCGCAGCAGACCTGGCGTTTGTTGGGGCAACGCTGGTCAATGTAGGTGGGCACAATCCGCTTGAGCCAGCGATGTACGGGGTGCCAGTAGTTGTTGGTCCGCATATCGCTGTAATTCGAGGGGTAGTTGAAGAGTTGCGCAACTCGCACGGCGTTATCGAGGTTTCGACTGCGCCGGAGATATCTGGCGTGGTAAAGCAGCTGGTCTCTAGTTCTAAGGAGCTAGCCGAGGTCGGCGCCCGAGGGAAAGCTGTATGGCAGCGCCATCTCGGCTCAGCGCAGCGTGTGCTTCGGCTGCTTGAGGGGGTGTAGCGAGATGGGACTGCTCTCAAAAGCCGCGTCTCTTCTGTACGGTAGCGTTGTGGCCGCCAGAGGCGCCATGTACGACACGGGCGTGCTGCGAGCCTACACGTCTAAGCTGCCGGTCATCAGTGTTGGCAACGTGACTGCTGGCGGAAACGGCAAGACGCCGTTGTGCCTCTACCTTGTGGAGGAGCTTCGTTCGCGGGGGATGAAGCCAGTAATCCTGTCACGCGGCTACGGCGGCTCTGAGAAGGGGCCGTACCGCGTGCAGCTCTCAGATTCACCGATCAGGGTCGGCGACGAGCCGCTGCTCATGGCGCAATCAGCAGGGGCGCCAGTCTACATCGCGCGGTCGCGCGCGAGAGGGGCCAGGCAGATTGAAAGTGACCAAGCTGGCGACGTGATCGTTCTCGACGACGGCTTTCAGCACCGAGCTCTCGCACGGAACGTGGACATAGTCTCAATTTTTGCTGGATCACCAGAGGCGGTTGAAGCTTTCGTTGCTGGACGACTTCTGCCCGACGGATTGTTCAGGGAGCCACGGGACCGGGCACTCCGTCGTGCCAGCATGTTTGTCATCTCAGAGCGCCGCGTTGCCGACAGCCAGGAGATGCTCCCGCCCGTCGACGAACGGCTGCTTAAGATTCTTCCATCGGGAACAAGCGTCTACCGCGCCTACTTTGAGGCAGAAGGCGTGCGATGGCTACATTCAGGCGAGCGGCTAGCTCCCAGAAACGTGGGGGCGTTCGCAGCAATCGCGAATCCAGATACCTTTTTTGACTCCCTGGAGCAGCTCGGGTTTGTCGTGAGTGCTCGGGAGGCATTTGCTGATCATCACCCCTTCTCGGAGCAAGAGCTTAGCGACCTCTGTGCCCGCAGTCCGGAGCTACCCCTCGTCTGCACCGAGAAGGATGCGGTGAAGCTCGCCTCTATGCCCCCGGAGCTTCGTAACCGACTTGCGGTCCTAGCAGTGAGGCTTAAAGTCGTTCCAGGGGATGCGTTTATGGTTCAGGTGCAGCGTAAGCTGTTTTAGGGAGCAGCAACTTGGCCTGTATTGTGAGCTTTTGGCAGTGATACGCGACCCGCAGGGAGGTTCTGGGAGACCAGCATGAAGACCGCTGATGAAAGTGCACCGAGCGCTGCAGTGCTGCGTAAGCTTGACGCTCGACTGGTTCCGGCGGTTTTGCAGCTCGTAGCGCAGCACAGTAACCGGCTGCGCCCAACAGCGCTGTTGCAGCGGGCCTCGCCAGTTGGGATTGAGGGAGTGGTCGTCGTCGACGTTGATGGAACGATTCTCGGTGTTGCCTGTTGGCAGGACTTTGGCGTGAGAGTCCTCTTGTCGGAGTTCTACGTGGCTGCCAGCATCGAACGGCGAGAGGTTGGAACTCAGCTCGCCCAAGCTATGCTCAGAGAGCTTGATCCGGGCGCGCCGCTCCGAGTTCTGGCTGGGGCTGACGGCAGTGACATGAGGGATCTCCTCAACTGCAACGGGTTCGAGGTGCAGCGGGGAGAGTCATTTCTCCGGCGAGACCTAACCGAACTTTCAGAGATAGAGACATTAGGGTTGGTGGAGGCTCTTCCAGCATCTCTCAGGCTTGAGCATGGCTCCGGGCAGCTTCTCGATGACGCTGTTGCTCTCTGGCGAGAAGACTCGGAGGTGCACCTGCCAGCGTGGGAGGAGGTTGCGCACATGGCGCGCAGATCGGGAGCGCATATCTTTGCGGTCGGTGTGCGAGATGCCGAAACAGGATCGCTTCAGGGAGCTGTGCTCGCCGGAAGCCGCGGGCTCGACTCAATGCTTTTTCATCTCGTGGTTCTGTCACCTTGGCGTCGAAGACGCGTAGCAACTGCGCTCGTGGGAGCGGCCTCTGCGCTGCTGAAGCAAAACGGCTGTGCCTCGAGCCTTGTGTGTGTTCACACTGCAAGCGCGGCTGCTTTTTGGTGCTCCAACGGCTACGAGCGACTGAGCTCAGCTGTTCTGCTGCAACTTGACGTCGGAGTTCGCAGCCCTCAGTGACGCTCCGAGCGCAGTGGTGAAGTTCCTGAAAGGGTAATAGAGAATTTTCTGCGCCTTCATGAGCGAGAAAGTTTTCGTCGCAAGAATAAATTCAGAAAAGCGCGAAGAGAACTCGGACAGGACGCCGTCAATCTGCTCCTCAGAGGAACCCTCAATCTTAATTTCGTAATCCCAATTTCCAATCGAGCTGATCAGCGACACGATATTTGGATGATCTCGGCAAAATTCGAAAATGTCATTTCTCAGCTGCGCAGAGAACCCTTTGAGAGAGACCAGGAAACGGTGGGCGAAGAGGGCGAGGGCTTGCGGGTAAAATGCGTACGCGAACCCGCTTATGACTCCGCGCTCTTGAAGGCTCTTGATTCGATAGGCAACCGTTGCTTCCGGTATGCCCGCAGTCCTAGCCACTATCGCTCCTGTGCACGGAGAGAGCTTAGAGAGAGCGGCGAGGATCTTATGGTCTACTTCGTCAATGCTCGCCCGCTGCTCAAGGCGCCCGTAGTAGAGGTGTCTCGGCTCGACCGCTGCCTTGCAGAGGTACTTTCGGGGAAAGAGGTGGCATGAGGTGTGAATTACTACTTCTTTTGTCTGGAATGAATTAAGGAATGGTGTCGTCAGCCGGTCCATGAACGATACCATCTCTGAGCTGTTTGCAAGAAAGAGGGAGGCAGCCCACTGGAAGTCGCCCGTGCGTTTCGAAAGCCACGAGGTGTGTTCAGAGTCTCCGAGCGCCTGGACAAGTTGGGGCGCTACCTTAGAGGCAGGATTGAGGGAGAAGTTGCAAACGAAGTTCTCAAAACCAAGGCTATGGACGTTGATGAACGGGTACTGCTTGATAATCCCGCTTTGCTCAAGCTTACGGAGGGTGCTCCTGACGCTGTGCTCTCTGCAGTTACAGGCTTTGGCGATAGCTGCGCAAGACGCATCAGCCTGAAGCTGGGACGTGACAATTATCAGTCGCTCTAGATCGCTTAACACCATGACGACGGGCGAGGTTATCAGACCGGCAGACAGCTGTGCAATCAGATGCGGGTATCCGGGTGCGTTTTCATGTCATTTTATTGCGGCGATGCTTATTGCCTACTGCGCCCACGCATCCCTATAGTCTCTCTAGGTATATTGCCAGAGATTGGGCATTTTCTGATTCCTTGCGCCCACTGTTGGCTCAAAATTTTACTACGTATGACACAAAGCGGAAGCGTTAAACGGCTTGACCTGCTCCGCCGCCAGGTATCCCACGCGCCAGAGGCGCCCGGGGTGTACCTGATGCGCGATGACACTCAGGCGGTAATCTACGTTGGAAAAGCGAAAGATCTCCGCGCCCGGCTTCGTACCTACTTTGGGGGTGGTGGAGACGGACGGTTCCAGATCGGATACCTCCTACAGCGAGTAGCCTCGTTTGAGACCGTGGTTACCCAGACCGAAGAGCAGGCTTTTTTGCTCGAGCGAGACCTGATAGGGAAGCACAAGCCGCGCTACAACATACGCTTAAAGGACGACAAGGCCTACCTCTCTATCCGAGTTGACGAGCGCGCCGAGTGGCCCATGCTAGAGACAGTCCGGCGCCCCGAGAACGACGGCGCGGATTACTACGGGCCGTTTGCCTTCAGCACTGAGCTACGAAACGTGCTTGAGGTCATAAAAAAAGTCATACCACTTAGGTCGTGCTCCGACTCCGTTCTCTACAACCGCCAGCGGCCGTGCCTTGAGTTCCAAATTAAGCGTTGCTGTGCACCTTGCTGCGAGCCGGTGTCACGAGAGGAGTACCTCGAGCTCGTAAAGCAGGCGGTGGCGATTCTGCAGGGCAAGACAAAAGGCGTTGTGGCGCTACTGGCCCAGAAAATGGAGGCTGCCTCTGAGGGGCTGCGTTTCGAGGAGGCGGCAGCTTGGCGTGACCGCATAGAGATTCTCGAGCGCTTCCAATCAGGACACTCGCTGATCTCGTTCCGTGGCGAGAGCCGAGACGTGTTTGGGCTCGTGCGTGAGGGGCTCCAAGCAGCGCTGTGCGTATTGTTGGTGCGTTATGGGCGGATTGCCGAGACCAAGACCTTTGTGCTTGAGGATGTGCGGCTGTCAGACGACGAGGCCCTCGAGTCTGTGGTACAGCAGTTTTACGAAGGTGGACGAGAGATTCCGCCAGAGATCCTGCTTCCGCGTGAGCTTGAGAATGCAACGCTCATTGAGGCCGGCCTGGCCACTCGGCGCGGAGGTAAAGTGGAAGTGCTCTGTCCGCAGCGCGGCTCCAAGGCGCGGCTCATTTCGATGGCGGAACTCAATGCCAGACATGCCTTTGAGGGTTCACGTACGCAGGAGTCACGCTGGGAGGAGGTTTCGAGAGGGCTGGCTCAGATCCTAGGGCTCAAGCAGATGCCGCGTCGGGTGGAGTGTGTCGATATATCGAACTTTCAGGGAAGCGACACCGTCGGGGCAGTCGTTGCTTTCTTTGATGGGATTGCCGACAAGGCCGGGTATCGACGCTACAAAGTCACACAGGATGGGAAGCCGAACGACTTCGCATCGATCTACGAGGTAGTGTCGAGGCGGATTCGGCGCGGAATGGAAGATGGTGATATGCCGGACCTGCTGGTCATCGACGGAGGCGCTGGACAGCTCTCGATGGCTCTCAAGGCTCGCGAGGACCTGCGTGCAGCGGTCGATATTGTGGCCCTGGCGAAGATGCGCACTGAAGGGGAGGTGCTCGCGCAAGATATCGAGCGGAAGCCAGAGAGACTCTTCATCCCAGGGCGTGATGAGTCGTTGGCGCTCAACGAAGGTGATGCCGTAACAAGGTTTCTCGTTCGTATCCGGGATGAGGTCCATCGGTTTGTGATCACATTCCACCGAGACACTCGCTCGCGGCGAGTCTTTCGCTCGGTCCTTGACACAGTAGCGGGTGTTTCTCCCGAGAGTAGGTCTCGACTCCTGAGGCACTTCCGGTCGGTTGAGGCGATACGAGAGGCGCAACTGGAAGAGGTAGCCAAGGCTGGGCGCATTACCCTTGCGCTTGCCAAAAAAGTGCAGTCTAAGCTCAAGCGGTCCGATAGCTAACGCTGTAGTGAGCAAAAATGCAGTTACTCCAGGATGATACGCTGTCAGTAGCGGGCGGTTCGCGGGCTATGACGCGCCGGTGCTTTTCTGGTGCATAATGTCTGTATGAAACGGGGCACACCTCTTTGGCTCACAGCGATCGCGGCCTTGGCTGTTGGCGCACTGGCAGCAGCGAGTCACGCTGAGCGATTTCGATACATGGACAGTGCAGGTAACATCCGCTTCGCGGATAGCATCGAGCAGGTGCCACGACAGTATCGAGGTCAGATCTTTCCGCCAACTCCGACCCCAGTGCTCGACAAGAGGGCTCAGCAAGAGCTCAAGAGAGCCAAAGAAAAAGAAGAAAATCGACGTATCCACGAGGAGCGAGAGAAGAGGCGCGAGGCAGACAAGCGGCGCGCTGAACTTGAGAAGAAGCGCCAGCGAGAGGAGCGCGAGCTTCGTCGTCGCGAGGAGGCTAGCAGCCTAATACGCTCCGGACGTTAGGCGCCTCGCGCGTTTTCCGGCTGTCAGCTCCGCTTGGATGACCCGTTCAAGTGTTCGTGCGCTCTGACGGTCGTGTCAAAACAAGCACTTAGGCTCAAAATCGCCGTTGTCGAACAGGGCTCCCAGCCGTGGTATCATCGGGGCTGGGCTGAGAAGGCATACTCGGGGGGCAAAAATCAGCGCAAGCAG
The DNA here is from genome assembly GCA_964654585.1 of uncultured Bdellovibrionales bacterium. Taxonomy (GTDB): domain Bacteria; phylum Bdellovibrionota_C; class UBA2361; order UBA2361; family OMII01; genus OMII01. The sequence goes on along the minus strand of CAZZJR010000006.1, from coordinate 41,387 downwards.
CGCGTGAACAGGCTTCCGTCTCGCGGCCCGGGTAACGCAATTCCGTAAGGTGCTCCAAGGCTATATAGATGGTTTCGTCCCGCCTGCGAAAGAGAAAGCGGAAGCTGCTTCGAAGTCCACTTGAGGGCGTCGCGCCGACGAATGTGTCGGACGAATTTTTTAACCGTGAGCTAAGCTGGCTTGAGTTTAATCGTAGAGTTCTTGCCCAGGCTCAGTCTGCCTCGATGCCCCTTCTGGAGCGCCTTCGGTTCCTCACGATATTTACGTCGAACCTCGACGAATTTTTCCAGAGTAGAGTAGGAGGCATCCAGCAGCGGCTTGAGCTCTCGAGCCCTAACTCTCCCTGGCGAGCAGGGTTTGATCAGCAGCTAAAAGAAATTAGGGGCTCGGTTCTGGATCTATGTCGCGTCCAAGATTCCGTGCTCTCGGACCAGCTTCGGCCGGCACTCCGAGATAATGGGATTCAGGTAATGAGGTGGCAGGACCTCTCCAGTGGGGAGCGGGCAATTGCAACACGACTCTTCCATGACACCATCTTCCCGGTTCTGACTCCGCTTGCGGTAGACCCCGGCCACCCGTTCCCCTTCATCTCAAATCTCTCGCTTTCGCTCGGAGTGCTTCTCAAACAGCCAGACCGCGACGAGGAGCTTTTCGCGCGAGTTAAAGTCCCCAGCGTCTTGCCACAGTTGGTGAAAGTTGGTGAATCAGAGCACGTCAATGAGTTGAGAGTGATTAGCCTCACTGAGCTCATTCGTCACAACCTTCACGAACTCTTCCCCGGGATGGAGGTACAGGGCGTTTTGCCCTTCCGCATCACTCGCAATTCAGAGATTGAGGTCGATTCAGAGGACGGGGAAGATATTGTCGAGCTGATTTCGCAAGGACTCAAAGAGCGAAAATTTGGGTCGGTGGTGCGTCTTGAAGTTGCGCCGAGCCCCGATCCGTCGATACTTCGCTGTCTGATGGAGGAGCTCGCCCTCCAGCCCGAGGATGTCTTTGTATCGGAGTCGGCCATGGACTACTTGGTGCTCAAGGAGGTTTGCGAGCTCTCGGTGCCTCACCTGAAGTTTGAGGCCTGGGCACCAATTCTGCCGCCGCAGCTTGCGGACGAAGACACCAATATCTTCACCGTGATGCGTTCGTCCGAGATCGTGGTGCACCATCCGTACGAGTCTTTTAACGCAAGCGTCGAGCGGTTTTTGCGGACGGCGGTCGATGACCCTCGCGTGCTCTCCATCAAGATGACGCTCTATCGCCTCGGAGATCACAGTGCGCTTATTCCGCTCCTGATCCGGGCCGCCGAGCAGGAGAAGCAGGTTGCAGTGCTGATCGAAGTCAAAGCCTCGCTCGATGAAGCGCGCAATATCCGCCATGCGCAAATGCTTGAGGATGCAGGTGTTCACGTTGTGTACGGCGTCGTGGGCCTCAAGACCCACGCCAAGGTGCTGCTTGTGGCCCGCCGTGAGCATGACACAACTCGATGTTACGCACATATCGGCACCGGAAACTACAACAGCTCAACTGCGCGCGCGTACACTGATCTGGGGCTCTTCACTTGCGACAAAGAGACGTGCGATGACCTCGTTGAGCTGTTCCACTTCTTGACTGGACGATCCCTCAAGCGCGACTACTCGAGAATTCTCGCGGCACCAGTCTCGATGCGTGACTCTTTTCTCGCAGCGATCGACCACGAGATTGAGCTGCACAAGAAGGGGCTCGACACTCACATTATTATCAAAGCTAACAGCCTTGAGGATCACGGGGTGTGTCGTGCGCTGATCAAGGCGGCGCAGGCAGGGGTTCCAGTAGACCTGATCATTCGGGGAATCTGCTGTTTGAGGCCTACTGTTATGAAGAGCTCGATTAACCCTCGTGTCATCTCGATCGTTGGCAGGTTTCTAGAGCACAGCCGGGTATACTACTTCCGAAATGGTGCCCAAGACCCACTCGACGGCACGATGTACATTAGCTCGGCTGATCCAATGCACCGAAACTTGCACCGGCGGGTCGAGGTCGCGGTGCCTCTTCTGGAGCGTCTCTCTCGCGAGCGCGTGTGGGAGCTGCTGAGCGCGCAGCTCCACGATGCTGTTTCCGCCTGGGAACTACAGCCTGACGGCTCCTACAATCAGCGACAATCCGAAGGTGGTCCCGTTTCGATGAGTAGCCAGCAGCTTCTCATGAAGCTGTATCGCGACCGAGCGCGCCAGGCCGCGCTGCCTGGCTTGGGCTGAATGTTGCCTGGGTACGTGATGCGCTCGAAGGAGGCATGGAGCTCAGCGGACCTCGATCTTTAGCGAAAGCGCCTCCTCAAGAGCGCTCTTATGATGGTCGAGTCCCCAACGCTCAACGAGCAGTGACTTGGACGGCGGAAGACGGAGTAGTAGGCGCTTTCCTGATATCCTGAGTTGCAATTTCTTAATGCGCTGCGAGTGTTCGCGGTCGAGATCTTCTACAAGCCGGATAATCCCGGCAAGAACGCGAACCGACTGCTTCTGCTTGGCTGTCAATTCCGCAAAATTGTCGTCCTTGTCAGAGGGGAGGGGGCCTCGATGGTAGCGAACGATGAGGGCAACCAGCCGTCGCTGCTCAGGGGTAAGGCCAACTAATGCGCTGGCACGCACCAGGTATGCAGAGTGCTTTTGGTGGTCGGTGCTATTGATGAAGTACCCAACGTCGTGGAGCAGCGCTGCTGCTTCAAGCAGGGTGCGCTGTTCGGTACCGAGCCGATGAGAGCGCCGAGTTTGGTCGAAAATCTGTAGCGAGAGCCGAGCAGCATGCAGAGCATGAGTCTCATCAAACTGGTAGCGTCGTCCCAGGTCGATGCAGGCTGCCTTTAGCTGCCCGGACTGCCGCTTCAGGGCGCTTTTCGAGAGTGACTCTTCGCTCTTTGCGTGTAAGTCGTACAGCACACCATCCCTAAGCCCTGTTCTTGGGATGACAAGCGAGCTGACGCCGACCTCTTCCATGACGCCACGCACTAAGGTCATGGCCGGCACAATAACATCAGCCCGGTCGGGGCGTAGTCCTAGCCGGTTAATTCGCTGCTGCAACGTCATTGACGAGATCACCTGCTGAAGCTGCTTCAGCTCCGAGCGCCGCAGCGTCTTCGAGCTTGACTGCCCAAGCACATCCTTGCGCAGGTCGCCGAGCGTATCGATGTTGCCGCCGGTCCCTATGAGCCTTGAGATTCGTCCGTGGTGCCGCAGGGCCTTGAGCCTCGTTCGGACGCGACGTGCATACTGTCGAATCAGCCGCTCGATGAGCTGCTGGTCTTTCGACGTTCCTCGCACTGTTTCGAGGAGCCTTACAGTTCCCATATTGACGCTCTCTGCGAAGAGAACGTGGCCACGGTCGATGAAGGAAATCTCGCAGCTCCCTCCGCCGATGTCGAGCAGGACGCTCGTGCCTCTCCCGAGCGGCACGAGCGTGGAAACCGCCTGGTACACGAGCCGGGCCTCCTCGTCGCCGCTGATAACCTCGATTGCAATGCCGGTCGCCCGTTGCACGCGCTGGATGAAATCTCGGCTGTTGGTCGCATCACGCAGCGCGCTGGTTGCCACAGCTCGGTACCGAGTAACCTTAAACTCATGCAGCATCGTCTCGAACTCGACGAAAGCCGCGACTCCCTGCTCCATAACTGTCGCTGAGATCTTTCCCTGGCGAAAGACGTCACGTCCGAGCCTCACAGCGGCGCGGGAAGTTGCCAGGATCTTGAGCTCGCCTCGAGCGTCGAACCGCCCGACCGCCATGCGCATGGCGTTTGAACCGACGTCTATTGCAGCAAAGGTTGTCATCGAAATCTCGGTGGTGTCTTGCCCGGAGCCGAACAATCGCTCGGGGTATGGGCACGGCGTTGAGATGGCGCTCCCTCAATAGCTCTTATCGCAGATTTGAGGAGTTGTCGAAATGCCCCTTTGCGTCGAGGGCTGCGACAGCCTGGAGCAGCTCTGGTGGCGAGAAAGGCTTCGGCAAGACTCTCAGGCCTGCATGATTCCTGCAGGCGGATTGGGTAGCAACTGCTGCTCCGCTCGTGAGCAGTATCGCCGTTGCTGGAAGAAACGAGCCAAGCTGAAGAGCAAGGCTTGAGCCGCTCCTGCCTGGAAGATTTTCGTCAAGGATACATACATCCGGCGGTGAATACCTCTCGGACAGGTGCGACACGAGCGATTCCGCATCAGGAAAAGCTATAACGCGGTGCCCCACTGACGACAGGGTGGAGAGCATGCTCGCGCGGAGATCCGCAAGATCCTCTACCACGAAGATGCTGAGGGCACACCATCCAGTCGACCTGTGGTGACTATGGATGTCGGGGGAGGGGGCAGTGAATGCTTTTTGGGAGGGTAGCGGCATCATGAGGGAGAACTCAGCGCCACCCTCAGGATGGTTTCGGAACTGCACCCTGCCGCCGAATGACTGCACGAGCAGCTTAGTGTTGACGAGACCAAGACCGTGGCCTCCGGCGCCGATTTTGGTCGAAAAGAATGGTTCAAAGAGCCGCCCCGCGAGTTCTGGTCGAATGCCAGGTCCCGAGTCTCTCACGGAGATAAGAGCATCGCCGTTGGGCGTCCGTTCAGCGGCTATTGAGATCTGGCCCTGCTCTCGTATTGCGTCCCGCGCATTCAAGACAAGGTTGAGCAGGGCCCGTTGCAGCTGTACGGGCTCGCCCGTCAGCCAGAGATCGTCGCTAGGAGGTGAGATGACCAGTGCTATCCGGTTTGGCAGGGCGTGTCGGAGCAGGCTCCTCGTGTCGTTCATCAGAGAGCCAAGGGAGAAGCTTCTCTGCCGGCCGTTTGTCTCCAGACCGATTTCCAGTAGCTGCCTGCTGATCTCACGGCAGGCCTCCAAGCACTGCTGCGCCCCGTCAAGGGCGAGCTTTACGGGCGGAGAATGTAAGAGCGCAGCACTCGCGCTGCCGAGCTGGGCCATCGCGATCGCCAGAAAATTATTCAGATCGTGCGCCAGGCCGGCCGAGAGCTCGTTTGAAACAGAGGTCGAGGAAAGGTTTTCGGCCCGGTGAGCGATCTCTCGTTGCAGGTGGATGTCGACTGCGACGATGTCGTATGACTCTATCTCTCCGTCGCTATTCCGTTTCGGAAACTGCCGAACGAGGAACCAGCGGTATTTTCCGTCCTTAGTTTTTAAACGATGCTCATCCTCGACTACACGCAAACTGCCGATGTTCCGCGCGTCGATAAAAGCTTGAGCGCGCTGCGCATCATCGGGATGCACGAGCCTGAACACTGTGCACGGGGTGACGTTTGCTTCTTCGAGCGAGATTCCAAGCGTTTCCTGCGCAGTCCGGCTCATGTGCTCGTAGGTCCCATCTGGGCGTATTCGCACAAAAAGTAGCCCGGGACGCTCAACAAGAGACCGGTAGTGATTCTCCGAAACGGAGAGCGCCTTGAGGGCACGGGACTGTGGGGTAATATCACGTAGCACGACCCAGATGCGCGAGAGCTGCTCGTTCGAGATCCGTCCGTAAATAACGGACTGGCAGGTGCGACGACGGCCCGCAGGCCTCTCCAAGTCAGCCTCGAAGCCTTGGGTGGAGAGCGAGAGCGAGCGCCAGCGTCGAAAGATCTCTCGGCTGCCGGTTCCTTGGGGTAGCACTTCCGCTAGGGATTTTCCAAGGACGCGGTCTACCGTTGAGCAGCCTGCCCAGAGGGCAAAGGTGAGGCTAGCCTCCAAGCAGCGGGACGGTACGGCGTACAGCGCGCGCACGAATTCGTCCTCTGGAAGGGAGCAGGAGACCGGCTGCAACAGCTCGACGCAGCAAATGGCGGCCGAGCTCACCGTTATGAGGCTCCTGAAGTCATCTTGTGAGAGGCGCCGACGCGCCCGTTGCAAGCTTCTGCCCCTCGCTCTTGACGCGAAGCGGGCCTTGATTGCACCAACGGGGACACGTCCCTGCAAGCGGGCGTCTCTTGTGCGCCTACGTTCCCTCCCCGTAGTCTCGGTATCGCCCTTCGTCATGGACCCCCGCACGCTCCGCATAAGCGCCGACCACTCAATGTCGTTGTTTTCGAGCGCCGGAGCCGTCGGTATAGCATGGCTTTTGCTGACCGGAGCAAAAAAGTGCGAACAAGCGCCGGAGATGCCAGCTAAGTGACTGCAATGGCTGGATGGATGAACCTACGCCTTCGCTGGAAGCTCAGAGCGCCGGTGTCGTAGGTGCAGAATCAACATCACCGAGACTGAGAAGCTAAAGGCGCAGATCGCCACGACGTGGTTCATAGGGCGCTCCATGCTGAGCGAGAGCCGCAGGAGAATAGTAGAGATAATGAAGCTGGCGTTTCTCACAACGGTGAAGAAGGAGGAGTCGTACAGGAACGAGATGATGAGCAGCAGAACGTCGGCGTAGATCATTACATTGAAGAAGTCGACGTAGAAAAAGGAGTTCGGATCAGGAAACTCAGTGTTGTTCACTAGTGCAGGCCAAACGTGCGATGCCCAAGAGAGGAAGCTGTAGGCGCTTGTTGCCAACAATACCACAATCAGTATTGCCGACACGGACTTCTTAAAGTCTATAAATCTCTGGAGGTCTGGCTGGCTGTCACGCTCACGATGCCGCGAGTGAAGACGGTGAAACACCAACGTCAAGGTAAACATGATTATTGAAGCAATCAGGTCGTACCCAAGATCGAGCACTGCGGGATCTGACGCGTGGATCGGCGCGTGCATTGGGACGCTAGCGATGTCGTGGAAGAAGCTTCGTAAGGTAATGAGCGTGATAATCTCGAACTGCTTGGCGATGAACTCGGTCATCGACTCTGGCAGGATGATAACGAGCAGGAAGACCTCGTATACGAGGATAAAACTGAACGGGGTGTAGATCGCTTTCAGGTAGTTGAAGGAGTGGCCCCGGTACAGCGCCGGCACATGGTTGAAGAGGAAGACGAGCCCGAGGTGACAGAGGAAAAACAGAACGGCCAGCCGGATGATAACCACTTCGAAGCGGCGAGTATTCTCAGCTGTAACATACTTGGTGAATAGGCCGGCCAGCCAGTGGGCAGTGGATTCGACAATAGTCATACCGTGTTTCCTGAGGGGCCGTGCAAGCCGCGTCTTCGCCGAGCTTGCCATGCCCAAGCGCTTTCAGCATCCGGTAAAATCGAAGCTATGCCAGTAGAGAGAGGAAAAGAGGCCTGCCCAGAAGAGCAGGCCTCAAGTTTTTGAAACCGTTAGGCGGACGTGAGCCGCAAAAAGACTCTACACGGCCCTGCCAATAGAGCGCAGGAACCGCCTTACGTGAGCTGGATGCCCGATCACGAGGGGAGAGCGTTCGTGAACGTCGCGAGGCACTACATCCAGGATCGAATCGCCTGCGGTGTTCACCGCTTGGCCGCCAGCCTGCTCAACGAGGAACGCCAGGGGCGTGCACTCGTAGACCAGCCTGAGCTTGCCGTGTGGAGCCGTCGCTTCGTCAGGGTACAAGAAAATTCCCCCAGAACGAAGCACCCGCAACCCATCGGCAACGAGCGAGCCGGCGTAGCGTTGCGAGAATCGTGGTTCAGTGGAGCCTTTAAGCTCACTGATGAACGACTGCACTTCGGGGCGCCACTTGAGGGAATTTCCCTCGTTAACGCTGTATACCGCAGAGCCCTGGGGCTCTTGCATGCGCAGCTGCTCGTTTACGAGCACCCAATCGCGCCTGAAGTGATCGTAGGCGAAGAGGTGGACTCCGTGGCCTGTGGTGTACGCGAGCATCGTCTGCGCTCCGTATACTGCTATGCCAGCAGCAGCCAGCCCTCTACCGGGTTGTAGGAAGTCGTCTTTGTTGGGGGTCACGGCTCGCTTTCGAGTCCGGAACACCGCAAAGATCGTGCCCACGGTTCCTGCGTCGTCAATCAGCTTGCTGCCGTCTAGGGGGTCCACGGCGATCACGTAACGCGAACCTGCATTGCAGTGCCGCGTCTCCATCACATCGTCGCTCTCCTCAGAGAGGAAGAGGCCCAAGTGGTGCGAGAGTTGCAGACGGTCCATGAGAACCTGGTTGGCTGCCAAATCGAGAGGCACTTGCGTCTCTCCATGCACATTCTTCGAATCAACAGCGCCGGCCAGCCCTTTGACTGCCGCGTTGCCTACCATCGAAGCGATCTCGTTGCAGCACGACGCAACGTCAAGAAGCAACCTGCTAAGCTCTCGCGATGCAGCAGTGGGCAAGCCCTCATGCATCAGCACGAAGTCCCCGAGAGTCATGGCTTTCATGCCATACTCACTTTCTCACCATATGGTGTTAAAGAGCCAAAAAACCTTTCGTGTCTTGCACTGTGCAGGACGCGACGGCGTGAGTAGCACAGCGCGGAAACTCGCGCTATGCAACCAGTGTTAGGAAAAGATGCGAAGTTGCTTCAGTGAGGTAAAACGGCCACGCGACCAGCTGAGCTAGCGTTTACTCAAGCGCCTTAATTCCGGGCAGAGAGTTGCCTTCAAGCAGCGCCAGGAAAGCCCCGCCAGCCGTGGAAATAAAGCTAAACTTGTGGGCGAGCTGCATGTGGTGGATGGCGGCATCCGTGTCACCGCCCCCAACAACTGTCAGGCCGTGTGCGTTTGCGATCGCTTCGCACATGTCATGCGTGCCACGAGCGAACTCCTCGTTCTCGTAGGCTCCCATGGGCCCGTTCCAGACGATTGTTTCTGCCGAGTGCAAGGCCTCTTTGTAAAGAAGGCTCGTGGCCGGCCCGATATCAAGCGCCATCGTGTCCGCCGGAATCTCCTGCACGGGGACTGCCCGCCCGAGACCCTTGCTGCTTAGCGCTGGTGCAACAACCACGTCTACCGGGAGGTAGACCTTGCAATCCCGGCGCGCCAGCGTACCGAGCAGCTCCAGCGCCTTGCCCGCTAGGTCTGGCTCGTACAGCGATCGGCCCATCTGTAGCCCCTGGGCAGCGAGGAAGGTGTTCGCCATAGCTCCACCAATGATTAGCTTGTCGGCCTTCGACGAGAGGTTAATGAGAGCATTGAGTTTGCTCGAAACCTTCGAGCCGCCGATCACAACGCACAGCGGCTTGCGAGGGTTCTCTAGCGCCTTGGTGTAGTAGTCCATCTCCTTCTGCATCAGGAGGCCCGCCGCCTTCTCCTTGAAGAGCTTTGGGACGCCAACCATCGATGCGTGGCTGCGATGCGCTGTCGCGAAAGCGTCGCTTATAAAGACGTCACCAAGCTTCGCGAGCTGTGAGGCGAATTCCGGGTCATTCTTCTTCTCGCCCGGCTGGAATCGAAGGTTCTCAAGAAGCAAAACTTGTCCGTCTTTGAGGTCAGCAGCAAGCTTCGAGACCTCTGTACCGACGCAGTCGGGAGCGAGAATAACGTCTGTACCCAAAAGCTCAGAGAGGCGCTTTGCAACAGGACGGAGTGAAAGGGCCGGATCGATGCCCGAGGGCTCGCCGAGGTGGGACATCACGATAGCGCGGGCTCCCTGGCTCAAAACCGCCTGCAGGGTCGGAAGGAACTCTTTAATTCGGTTGTCGTCTGTGATCTCGAGTTTCTCGTTGAGGGGAACGTTGAGGTCGGCACGGATCAGGACGCGCTTTCCCTTGCAATTGAGGTCGCTTAACTGCTGCATACACCTATATACCAGTGGGTTCACTTATCCAGAGGGTTTCTACACGAAATCGCTCGCTAAGTACACGCTCCAAGGCTCGAACGCCGAACGTCTCGCTTGCGTAGTGTCCTATGCACAACACTGATACTCCGTGCTCCATCGCCTCGTGGTACGCGGACTGCTTTGGCTCGCCAGTTATGAGCAGGTCTATCCCGAGCTGCGCGCATTCCGGTATGACCATCGTGCCAGAGCCGGTTGCGATCCCAACAGTCTGCACAGCTGCCGTGCCGAAGGGGAGGATGAGGGGAGGTGTGAGTACCCCTTCAATCCCTGAAAGCATGGAGCTAATCGAAGCTATTGAGGTTGGCTGAGGGAGCCTGCCCCTCACGCCGATCGGCGCCCCGCCGTACTGGAAGCATGGGCGGAGTTCAGTGAGCTTGAGCAGTAAGGCGAGTTGGGCCGCGTTTCCGAGCTCCTGATGGCCATCAAGAGGCAGATGGCTGGCGTACAGAGACAGCCCATTCGTGAGGAATAGGGAAAGCTTGCGAGCCCAGGGACCAACAATCGGGGCGCATTCTCCCCACAGCAGGCCGTGGTGTACTACGAGCAGCTGGCAACCCGCCTTGACGGCTTTCTCCGCTACTGAGTAACCAGCATCAACCGAGAAACCGACTCTCGTGATGGTGCTTGCCGAGCTTTCGATCTGAAGCCCGTTGAGGGATGCGTCCTTAAACGCGTTTGTGTTGAGGGTATTGTCTAAGAAGGCGCAGATCTCTGTTAGGCTTGCTGTGCTCATGCTGGTAGCCTCTTGTGTCTCTCCGGGCAAATCGTTTTTGTTTGCCCAACGGGACCCTCGTACCAGAGCTATGCAGGGCTGTAAATGTGAATAATTTCATGCTGTTTGGGTGGGGTGCCCTCCGTTGCAACCGTAGCGCGATCTCTGCTACCCTGCCGCGGTCTGTGAGGGCTGCCGACTTATTAGCGGCCCGGTAGTGTAAGGTGGTGTGACTCATGGGTTGGTTTACGCGCAGCAAAGCCCCGAAGCAGTCAGGCGATGTCGCAGAGCCTCTGCAGCTTCCGGATGATATCTGGACCAAGTGCCCTAAGTGCGAGGCGATCCTTTACACGAAAGACCTACGGCGCGCTTTCGGTGTGTGCCCGAAGTGCACTCACCACTTCCGACTCACTGCTCGCCAGCGGATCCCTATACTCGTTGACCGCCACTCTTTCCTCGAAATCGACGCGAACCTGCGCTCGACCGACCCCCTGAACTTCAAGGACAAGAAGAAGTACAAGGATCGCCTCAAAGACATGGAGCGCAAGACCGGCTCGGTGGAAGCAGTCGTGACGGGGCGGGCGAGAATTCTGAATATTCCGGTCATGCTAGGAGTCTTTGACTCCTCGTTTATGGGCGGGAGCATGGGCTCCGTGGTGGGTGAAAAGCTAACGCGCTTAATTGAGTTGGGTCGTGACGAGCGACGGCCCGTGATTATCATCTCAGCGTCGGGCGGTGCCCGCATGCAGGAAGGCTTTTACTCGCTCATGCAGATGGCTAAGGTGAGCGCGGCTCTCGCCCAGCTCGGGCAGGCCCACATTCCATACATCTCCATCCTCACGGACCCAACGACGGGTGGCGTTGCAGCCTCTCTGGCTATGCTGGGCGACGTGATCGTCGCAGAACCGGACGCCTTAATCGGCTTTGCCGGGCCCCGCGTTATCGAGGGAACGATTAAACAGAAGCTTCCAGAGGGATTTCAGCGGTCGGAGTTCCTGCTTGAGCATGGAATGATCGACAGAATTATTCCTCGCATGGCGATGCGCGATGAGCTTGGGCTGATCCTGCGAAACTTTGGCTTCGGTATCTAACCCCCCGCTCGCCGACGACAAGCATGCTTCCCCCGTAGCTCCCCCGGAGGAGCCTCTTCCTGGCACCGGAACCGGTCACGGCTCTAGATCCTCCCTGAGTCGAGCCTTCCGGGTCTTTGCGATCGCCTCGTATGCCGAACATGGCTCAGCTGTACCAGCAAGCTGGCGGATAAATATAAAAAGGTAGCCCCTTTCGCCATCAGCCCCGCCTGGCTAGAGTCCTGATTTGGGCGAAAAGAGCCCTTATTTGTCACAGTCTCCGAAGACTTCCCGAGCTGATGCGACGCCTCCTCAAAATTCGGTCCGCCCTTCTTGTCCAAGAATGGTCTTGCGTCTTCTCACGACTCCTTCTCTCTGCTTTCGTCAGTTGTCTTGCTGTCCGGGTTGCCAGTGCTCAGCCGCTTACTCCGGATCGAAATGCAGTTTTCTCGAGCGATTCAGTGCAGGCTCACCAAGAACAGGACACTGCTCTGAAGAAATCTCTCTCGCCGAGCACCAAAGTTAGCGAGGGGCTAGACTTCCAGGCCCCTTCAATTGAATTCAACCGAGATACGGACGAGATGACGGCTAAGGGAGGCATTCTGATCTCTGAGGGTGGAGTTCAGGTGCAGGCCGACGAAGGCACCTTCAACATGAAAACGAAAGAGGGCGATGTCTCGGGCAACGTCCTCATGACGACTTCGGCCGGTGTTCTTTCGGCCAGCGAGGGGCACGTCAATATCACCAGCGAGACAGGCACCTTCAAAGATCTTGAATTTGACCTGGAAGAGGGCGGCTTCAACATCAACTCAGATGAGGCCCTCAAGGTCTCAGAGTTTGAGTTTCAGCTTCAACAAACAGACCTGACGTCGTGCCACTGCCCAGACGGCACGAAACCCTGGGAGATTAAGGCTGGCTCGTGCAACATCACGCAAGAAGGGTACGCCCACATCTACAACCCCACGATGTGGTTCGAGGGGATGCCGATCTTCTACTCACCCTACCTGGCAGTGCCGGTTAAGCGTGAGCGCGCGTCTGGGCTTCTCAGTCCGCAAGCCGGATACAGTAACCAAAATGGCGTGCTCTACCGCCAGCCTATCTTCTTTGACCTTGATGACTCCGCGGGGGCGACCCTCAGCCCGTTCGTGGCCACCAAATCGCGCGTTGGGGCAGAGCTCGATTTTGAGAAGCGATTCTCCGCGAAGAGCCGGCTCGATGCGGGCTTCATCTACTCGAACGAGTCGCTGCGCTTCACGACGGTTGATGGGCAGCGTGTCCCAGAGCTTCGGGGACTCGACCTGGACGGGGTGTCTGACACAACTATCGACGAGAACCGAACGGCGGGCTTCTACAAGCAGCGGTGGCGCTCTGACCCGATCGACGGCAACCCAGTTGAGGCGATCGTTGATGCACGATACACAAGCGATGACCTTATGCTCCGAGAGATCCCAGCACCTCAGATCGGCGCGCAGCAGTCGCAGTACCTTGCATCGTCGGCTCTAGTGCGTGGCCAGCCGCTTTCAATAATGAGTGCTGAGCTGCGATCGGAGTACACGCAGAGCCTCACGGCGGCCCAGAATCTCCAGTTTCAGCGTCTCCCGGAGCTGGCTCTCGGGACGGGGGCAACGTTTCGCCCGTTCGGCGCAAACCCATACGGCTTGAAGCTCGTGACAGGGCTCAATGCTGTGGGCACTGAATTTTACCGCGAGGATTACTACGACGGTTCTCGTGTTGATATCGCCCCACAGGTCTCAGTGCCGTTTCACGTGAAGAACTATTTCCGTGGAGCATTCTCCGCGCAGCTCCATCAGACGGAGTATTCGATGAATGATCGAGTTATACCTCCCACAGTCACGCCTACTCCTACGCCTGGGGGGTCAGGAGACAACGGCGGAGGGTCAGCGGAGGAGGAGCTGCTGGACAGCAGCATGAGCAGGACGCTCCCGATTTTGAGCTACAACATGACGACAGGTGTTGAACGTGTCTATTCGCTTGAACGAGACAACTGGTTCTCTCGCGCGGTGGGGCTCGGAGCACGGAACGAGGGAACGGAGCTCGTGAGGCTCAAGCACACGATCGAGCCAACGCTCGGCTACACCTACATTCCGAGCGTCGATCAGAACAACAACCCTCTCTACGACGAGCTAGACCGATTCCGTGAGCGCAGCCTCTTTTCGTACGGATTTACCACCCGACTGTACGGAAAAGTAGTCGAGCCAGTGGAGCGGGTGCGGGATGTTGAGGAACTTGCGCCCTCGGCTGACACGCTGCCGATGTACGACCTGTCCGACTCCCTTCTGGCCTTCGGCAGAAACATGCTCGTTGCGCCTCCTGCGTACATGGATGCGCGCGATGGCACGGTCAGGCAGCTTGGGCAGTTCTCTCTGAGACAAACGTATGATTCGTTAGTTGATCGGCAGAACGATGATCCGAGTCTCGACGCATTCTCTGACATTAACGCCGCGCTGAGCCTCTCTCCGTCGTACTACTTCTCTACTGGCTTTGAGGCGAACTACAAAGCACAGGAGGGAGATTTCTCTAGCTTCTCCTACTCTCTCGGAATACGAGACGATCGTGATGACGCTCTCCGGGCCCGTTATACCTACATCAATCAGTCGATTAACCAGATCGAGATGAACGCAGAAACGAAGATCTTCGAGCAGCTCAGAGCCGGGTTGTACGGCCGGTACGATGCTGATGCCTCGCAGTGGCTTGAGAGCCGTGGGCTCTTCCGCTTCATCAACGCGTGTAAGTGTTGGTCGGCTGATTTAGGGCTCGGACAGACCTTCAATCCAGAGAATAAGCAGATCCTCTTTTCCTTTACTTTTGGAGGGTTAGGGGGTATCTCACAGGGCGGTGGGTTGACGCAGTACTAGCCCTTTTCCCGTTGGGCGCGTTGGTCCGTTCAGATGGAGGCAGTAGGTGAGGATTCTTCTCTTCGGAGGGAGCGGACAGCTCGGTTTTGAGGTCAAGAAGCGTGCGCGCGATCTTGAGTTTGAAATCGTGTCGCCGGTCACTGCCGAAGTCGATATCTCAGAGCGTGAGCAGGTTCGGAAGTGCGTCCTGGCGATCAAGCCTGAAGTCGTGGTCAACTCGGCCGCCTTCACAGCGGTTGACAAAGCCGAGCACGAGAAAGAATCGGCATTCCGCATAAACCGCGATGCGGCAGGGTACGTGGCCGAGGCTTGTCGGGCGGCTGGATGCCGGATGATTCAAATTTCAACCGATTACGTCTTTGATGGCAGCCTCGGTCGCGAGCTGAGCGAGGGGGATCCGACAAATCCTCTCAGCGTTTACGGCAAATCAAAGCTTGAGGCCGAGCAGCGTGTGCTTGAGACGCTTGATGACAGAGCTCTCGTTCTCCGCACGCAAGCTCTCTTCGGTCAGAAGGGGGTAAACTTCGTCCAGAGCATGCTACGGCTATTCCCCGAAAAGCCGAGCCTCAAAATCGTCGACGATCAGTGGGTCTCACCGACCTGGGCTGGCTGGCTAGCGGAGGCGATTCTTGATTTCGTGCGCATGCCGGTCGGTGGTGTTGTGCATGCCTCATGCACTGGGGTCGTATCGTGGTTCGATTTCGCGTCAGAGATCCAGAGATTGGCGCGGCCCTCCTTCAAGGGGCAGCCTTTGGCCACGTTGGAGAGGACTACAGCCGTTGAGCTAAACCGCCCGGCGAAGCGCCCAACATTCTCCGCTTTTGACACGAGCCTCATCTCGTCGCTGCTCGGCAGGCCGCCGATCACGTGGCAGGAGGGGCTGGCTTCTTACCTGGTCGAGCTCGGGATTCTTCAGCAGGATGGCTCGTAGCGGTTCAAGTTGAGGAAAATTCGAGAACGCCGGACGTGGTGCGATAAATAGGCGGGGGAGAGAGGGAGGATAACGTAGTGGCTTACCCAAGTGATGTACGAGCAGTGATCTTGGCCGGTGGACAGGGGAGCCGCTTCTGGCCACTTAGCCGGTCGGCGCTCCCGAAGCAGTTTCTCTCGCTCGGAGATTCTGGTGAAAGCTTAATTCAGGCAACTGTTCGTCGAATCGTGCCGCTGGTAGGGGAGGAGAATGTGCGGGTTGTAGCGAACCCAAACCTAGAGCCACTGATCACAAAGCACGTGCCGTTCGCGAACGTGATCTGTGAGCCGATGGCTCGAAACACGGCTGCTTGCATTGGGCTCGCCGCGGCGTACGCGATGGCAGAGAAGCCGGAAAACGACCCCGTCCTTATTATTCTGCCAGCCGACCATGCGATCAAAGACGATGAGCTTCTGCGCGCTGCGCTCCGGGAGGCTGTGGAACGGGCCCGTGAATCGGATGTGCTGGTCACGATCGGTATCCCGCCGACGCGCCCCCACACCGGCTACGGCTACATCAAGAAAGGAAAGGCGCTCGGCGACCAGAGCTTCCAGGTAGAACGTTTCTTTGAGAAGCCTAGCCTGGAACGTGCCCAGAAGTACCTAGAGCAAGGGGGGTACTGCTGGAATTCTGGCATGTTCGCATGGAGGGCCAGCGTTATCCTGGACTCATTCCGCAGGCACCTACCGCAGATGGCCGACGGGCTTGGCGAGATTCAGGGGCTGCTTGAGAAGTCCGGCCCGAAAGCCGCAGCCCCTCGGATACAGGAGCTGTTCTCAGGATTTGAGTCAATTTCCATTGATTTCGGTGTGTTAGAGCATGCAAAGAACTGCGTGGTGGTGCATGCTCAGGAATTCGGCTGGAACGATGTAGGCTCCTGGGACCAGTGGGCCGAGAGCTTTCAGCGCGACTCGGACGGCAACCTCGTAAAAGGGGACGCTGTCGTGATCGACAGTAGTGGTTGTGTTATAAGAACCGCCGGCCGCGTCGTGGCTGCCGTAGGGCTCAAGGACGTCATCGTCATTGATTCTGGAGACGCGCTGCTCGTTGTGTCTCACGAGCATGTCCAGGAGGTCCGCAAAGTGGTCGAAGAGCTCAAAAAGCGCGGCCGTTCAGACCTTGTCTAAGGGGCGGCCCGGCTGCGGATTTCGTTTTTTCGTCAGGAGATTGGAAGTATGTCACAGAAAGTTGCGCTCATTACCGGCATCACCGGCCAAGACGGCTCGTACCTTGCTGAGTTCCTCCTCAGCAAGGGGTACAAGGTGTACGGCATGGTGCGTCGCGCCTCGGTGGATAAGTACGAGCGAATCGCGCACATCATGGACAAGGTTGAGCTCATTCAGGGCGACCTGCTCGACCAGTACTCCCTCATCTCAGTTCTTAAGCAGGCCCAGCCTACTGAGGTGTACAACCTCGCCGCCCAGAGCTTCGTTCCCACCAGCTGGGCCCAGCCAGTTCTCACATCAGAGTTCACAGCTATCGGCGTCACCCGGATGCTAGAGTCGATCCGCCTCGTAAACCCGAAGATCCGTTTCTACCAGGCATCAAGCTCGGAGATGTACGGCAAGGTGCGTGAGACGCCGCAAACGGAGCTCACTCCCTTCTACCCGCGCTCGCCGTACGGTGTTGCAAAGGTCTACGGACACTACATCACCGTCAACTACCGAGAGAGCTACGACCTGTTCGCCGTATCGGGTATCCTCTTCAACCACGAGTCTCCGCGACGGGGCCTTGAGTTTGTGACCCGCAAGGTCACCGATGCTGTTGCGCGCATCAAGCTGGGCCTTTCAAATGAGCTTCGTCTCGGCAACCTCGACGCGCGCCGTGACTGGGGCTTCGCGGGTGACTACGTCCAGGCGATGTGGTTGATGCTACAACAGGACACTCCGGACGATTACGTTATTGCAACGGGCGAGACCCACACGGTGCAGGAGCTCGTAGAGGTCGCATTTGAGCGCGCAGGTATCGACTGGAAGCGTCACGTGAAGATCGACAAGGCCTTCATGCGCCCTGCTGAAGTCGATCTCTTGATCGGCGACCCAACAAAGGCGGAGAAGCAGCTCGGCTGGAAGCCGTCAGTTTCCTTCCAGCAGATGATCCACATGATGGTCGACGCCGACATCGAGCGCCTTTCAGGCGACCGGTAAAGCCAGGCGCTGAGGCTCATGCGCGCGCTCGTCATTGGAGCAGCCGGGTTCGTCGGCAAGTACCTCGTGGAGCACCTGCTTGAGCAGGGAGACCAGGTCTTTGCCGGCACCCTGAAAGAGCCGATCCCGCAGCTCCCGGACACCACGTTCTCAGTTGATATCACCGATGCCGGCTCGACTGCCGAGCTGATACAGCGCTCTCGGCCCGAGGTCGTCTACCACCTGGCAGGGATCTCTTTTGTCCCCGAAGCCGAGCAAAACTTCGACAAGACGCTACTCGTCAACGTAGGCGGAACAAATAATGTGCTTCGTCAGGCACACCTCTTCTCGAAAGAGACCAAGGTGGTGCTCATCAGCTCGGCTGAGGTGTACGGGCAGGTAAAGCCTGATGACCTCCCGATTCGTGAGGCGACCCCGCTCCGGCCCGCTAACAACTACAGCCTCAGCAAGCGCATGGCTGAGCTGCTCGCCGAGCGCTACGTTCGGCAGGGAGCGCTCAAGTGCGCGATCGTGCGCCCGTTCAACCACATCGGGCCAGGGCAGGATCCTCGCTTCGTAGCGAGCAGCTTCGCCCAGCAGCTTGCTCGCATCGCGCTCGGCAAGGCGCCTGCTGTTATGCGCGTCGGAAATCTTGAGGCGCGGCGCGATTTCTCTGACGTTCGAGACATCGTGCGGGCGTACCGGCTCCTGGCTCAAGGGCCGGATGGCGTATTCAATCTTGGCTCGGGGGTCCCACGGTCGATCCAATCGCTGCTCGATACCCTCATTCGAGTTTCTGGCGTAAGCGTCAAAGTAGAGCAGGACCCCGCCCGCATGCGTGGACCGGAGGTTCCTGAGCTCTTCACGAGTTTTGCGAAGGCCGAATCGGCAGTTGGATGGAAGCCCTCGATTCCGTTCGAGCGCTCGTTAGAAGATATCTACCGACATTGGCACGACGTAGAGTCAAAGTAGGGCCCCCGTTCAGGGGCACAAGTGGCCTGATCGGTGGTAGCGCAAGCAAGCCTACACTCTCCAGTGCGCGCTGCATTTCGGGCCCGCGCCCAAATAATCGTTTCTGGCATCCGTCGTAACCCCCTAACCCTCTGATATCACCGACGGTAAAGTTTCCTGAACGGTCGCGCCGCGTCGCAGTTGCCTGGCATCCTAGATCGAGTGGCACATACGTGGACGCGGATAGAGGGGCTGCCGCGTTAAGGTTTTTTCAGCAGGGGGGCATGGAAGAGCAGCGACGAAAAATCCTGATCGTTGATGATGAGCCTTCGATCCTCAGCTCTCTGAAGCTCCTCTTGCAGCAGCATTTTGATGTCAGCACCGCGCGTGACGGAGAGGAAGCGCTCGGCGTTGCCGAGAAGGAGAGCCCGGACCTGATACTGCTCGACATGACCCTCCCAAAGATCGACGGCATGGAGGTTATGCGACGGCTCAAGGAGCGCGACCAGGGAGTGCCGATCGTTATGCTGACGGGGGGGCTTGGCGTGCGCACGGCGGTGCAGGCGATCAAGGCAGGGGCAGATGATTTTCTCAACAAGCCCTTTGATCTCTCAGAACTGCAGCGTGTTGTGCAGGCGCTCCTTGAGTCGGGAGCCTCAGCCGAGCAGGGCAGGGCGAAAGGTTGCGGAGATTTGGGCGCCCTGGTCGGAAAATCAGCGGCGATGGCCGGAGTGTTCTCCATGGTTGAGCAGGTTGCTGGCCGCGACACAACAGTTCTCATTACTGGCGAGTCCGGCACTGGCAAGGAGCTCGTGGCGCGGGAGCTGCACGAGCGCAGCACCCGCCGGCATGCGCCCTTTGTGGCGCTCAACTGCGCTGCGTTTCCGGAGAGCCTGATTGAATCCGAGCTGTTCGGCCACGAGAAGGGCGCTTTTACGCATGCAGTCGAGCGGCGTCTCGGGCAATTTGAGGTTGCCGATGGCGGCACGCTCTTCCTTGACGAGATCGGCGAGCTGTCGCTAGCTGTTCAGGTGAAACTGCTGCGCTTCCTGCAAGAGCAGGAGTTCTACAGAGTCGGGCGATCAAAACCTATTCGCGTCAATGTACGCGTCATTACCGCAACAAACAAAAACCTCGAGGAGCAAGTTCGGCTCAAGGCATTCCGCCAAGACCTCTTTTACCGAATTAACGTCATCAACCTCCCGCTTCCATCGCTTCGGGATCGGGGGGAGGACATTCTGCACCTTGCAGAGCACTTCAATCGCGCGCTGCAGAAGCGCTACGGCGGCCGGACTCTTGTATTTTCTGATGACGTCAAAAATCGGTTCCTCGCCTACGGCTGGCCTGGCAACGTGCGCGAGCTTGAGAACGTCGTTGAGAGCTTGATGGCGCTCTGCCCCACCGATGTCGTTGAGTTGTCGCACCTTCCGGCACGCTTTCACGGCGGCAGCGCAGCGCCCAGCGATCCAGCTGCGGCCCTCGCGAGTGGCCTTGCGTACGAGGATGCGGAACGTCTCTTTGAGACAGAGATTATCGTGCGAGCGCTCAAGCGCGCCAACTTTGTCCAGACTCGCGCAGCAGAGCTGCTCGGCATCAGCCGCCGCATGCTCAAGTACAAGATGGACAAGCTGTCGATCAGCGACAAGGGCGAAATGCTGCGGCCTGGTCCGAGGCACGAGAATTGATACCCGCGTCAGCGCTTGAAGAGATCGTCGAGAGCCGAAAGCGCTTTCTTCTTCCCGTCACCAGAGTCCGACTGAGCCGGCCGTGGCCTAAAGTACTCGCACACGTTCGACGAGTCTTTTTTCTTTACCCACTCTGCAGAGGTCTCACGGCATTCGTGGTGTGCCGACTCGTCGTAGAACTCGCAGTTGAGGCACACGTGCAAGTCCGAGGAACAGCGCAGGCACGTGTCGCGGAATCCAATACGCGAGCTCCCACTCAGGTCGAGCTCGACGGTGTTTTTGCAGTGCCAGCAACAAAGCGCCATACAGCAAAGGGTTGTAGTAGAAGGCTACAGATTCGCAAAGGGCGCTAAGCTAGAACAGCGGTTTGCCAGGGCGAAATGCTCAGCTTTTAGGTTTTCTCAATAAGAGTGGTGGCAGTTTGCATCTTACCTGAGTCAGGCCACGATCTATCGGTAAAGCCTCATCTTGAGTTTACAGGCAGTTACCCCCATGATGCGGGGATGTCAGAAGCGACCATGGAAACAGTTCCGAGTTCTAATGAAAGAGACACCAGCCCACAGGCTAGGCTCAAGGCTGGTCTGCTGGAGCTGCGTTGGCTCTTCCGGGTCGTGCTCTCGTCGATGGATCGCTTCTACTGGGACAACGGATTCTCGCGGGCAGCGTCGCTCGCGTATTCGTCACTCCTCTCGTTGGTGCCACTTACGGCGCTATGCTTCGGAATCCTTGGAGTCTTCGTGCAGACCCAGGATAGCATGGCGCAAGTGCAGCAGTTTCTCTTCAAGCAGTTCGTTCCGGGGAACGAGTTTCAAGAGCTGCTGACTCATATCCAGCAGTTCAGCGACAACATGCGGGCGCTCAACCTGTTTGTTCTAGGGACGCTGGTTGTCACATCTTTACTGCTGCTCAACTCGATAGAGTCGACTCTTAACCAGGTTTGGCAGGTGCACGAGGTTCGCCCGCTGACTGACCGGCTTGCGATCTTCTGTGCGATCATCGTGCTGATTCCCTTCTTCGCGATTTCGGGCTACTACACGAGTGCGAAAGTCGAGCCACTCTTCGCAGGTTTCGATATTCTAACCTCGGCCTACCAAGACGTCCTTCCGTTCTTGATAGACTTCCTCGCTTTTGTAGCGCTCTATTATCTTGTTCCAAAAGCTCCCGTGAGAATCGTGCCAGCGCTCTTCGGTGCTACTGCGGCGTCGATACTGTTTGGCTTAGCGAAGCACTGGTTCGCCGTGTACATCGTGAGGTTTGGCAACTACGACCGAGTGTACGAGGCGCTGGCTCTCATACCGATCTTCCTCTTCTGGCTCTACATCTGCTGGACGGTGGTGTTATTCGGGGCCGAGATGACCTATCAAGCGCAGCACCTTCCGCGTTCGGGGACCCTTTGGAAACGCTCGCTGATGAGTGTTGGTGACGGCGCAATGGTGCTCGCGGTACAGACCCTCGTGCTGATCTGCAGGGCCTTCAAGCGGGGAGAGAAGCTGCCGAACGAGCTTGAGATCGCCGAAGAGCTCGGCTGCAGTTCGATGGTGCTAAAGTCCTCGCTCGTTGCTCTGGAGCAGGCCGGAATTATCATGCGCGGCGAAGGACGGTTTATGCCGCTGCTTCTCATGAGGTCTCCGGACACAATCACGGTAGCTGAGGTGCGAGATGCGGTTTTCAAGAAGCGCAGCTCGATGCTCATGGGTGGCGAAATGGGCCGCTTGTACAGGTGTTTCGATGGCGAGGCAGACCCGAGCGCTGTGACGCTCGATGATCTCCTGCAAAAAGATGCGGAGACCCGGTCATGATCCACACCTGTCGGCTGTCGAATGGGCTCTCTGTCATTGTTGAGGAGATAGGACACGTGGAGTCAGCCGCCTACGACCTCCTGGTTCCCGGTGGACTCGTGTCTGATCCCAGCACCCGTATCGGATCAAGCTTGATCTACTCAGAGCTTGTTGCGCGAGGGGCCGGGGACCTTAACTCTCGAGCTCTGTCTGAGGCCTTTGATAACGAGGGTATCCGCCACGGGGAGTGGGTTGGGATGGATCGTTTCGGGTTCAGCGGGAGCCTCATCGCGGGGAAGCTGCCTAGGGCTCTTGAGCTCGTTTCGCTCATGGTCCAGAGCCCTCGGCTGCCCGAGGAGGAGATAGAAAATATCCAGAGCGTGTTGCTGCAGGATATCGCTGCGCTCAACGACAACCCAGCGCGCCGTGCCATGGTTGAGCTGAACAGTCGCTACTACCCAGCCCCATTTAATCGTTCGTCGTTAGGTGACGCAGAGGGAATTCGAGCCACCACCCGGGAGCGGATGGTGAATCTTCACCGCGAGGTATTCGGTCCGGAGCGGGCGATCCTCTCAGTTGCCGGCAAGGTGAGCGCTGAGCAGGTAATGAGAGACGTCGAGCGGCTCTTCGGCAGCTGGATGGGGGCGTCTGTGACCATACCAGATTTTGGGACAGTATCGCCGCACGAGTACGTGCATATTGAAGTCGACTCGGCACAGGCGCAGATTGTGCTTGCATCGCCCTCGGTAAAGTTTGGGCAAGAGGGGTACTACTCAGGAAAGATAGCCGTGAGTCTCCTCGGCTCATCGATGTTCGGCAGGCTCTTCATGGAGCTTCGCGAAAAGCGTGGCCTCTGCTACTCGGTTTACGCACGTCACGGCGCAAACACTGCTTACGGGACAGTAAGCGCCTACGTCGGCACCACTCCAGAGCGGGCGCAGGAGAGCCTCGACTTGCTCGTTGGTGAACTGAGCAATCTCAAGGGCAGCGTCACAGAGAGTGAGTTGGCACGTGCCAAGACCAACATGCAGTCGGCGCTCGTGATGGGAGAGGAATCTCCTGGCTCTCGCGCGGCCTCAAATGCAACTGACTGGTGGCTTCTCGGGCGGGTGCGAACGCTCAAGGAGATTAATGAGGCGATTAGCGCGGTTTCGGTTGAGAGTGTCGATGCCTTTGTTGCGGCGCACCCTTTTACGCCCTGTACCATCCTCACGCTTGGGCGGGCGCCGCTTGATGTGTCCGCGTCTGTAATTGCTCGGAGGCAGTAAGAGTATGGCCGTCGAGTTCCGCAGAGAGACCTTGTCGAACGGGCTTACGATCCTCGGAGAACCAAATAGCGCAAATGCGAGTGCCGCAATCGGCTTCTTTGTGCGCACTGGAGCACGTGATGAAACCGCTGCGGAGTCGGGAGTCTCGCACTTCCTGGAGCACATGCTCTTCAAGGGCACTCCAACCAGGTCCGCGATAGAGATTAACCTTCAGCTCGGAAACCTCGGCGCACAGGCAAACGCATTTACCTCCGAGGAAAACACGGTCTACTACTCGGCGATTATCCCCGAGAACTTTAGTGCCATGCAGGAGCTCCTGAGTGACATGATGCGCCCGCTCCTCGACCCTCAGGAGTTCGACATGGAGAAGAAGGTAATCCTTGAAGAGATAGCCCTGTATCAGGACCGGCCGCATTTCTACCTCTTTGAAAATGCATTCAAGGACTACTTCGGCGCCCATCCCGCGGGAAATTCGGTGCTCGGGACGCACGGCTCGGTCTCGGGCCTCACCCGTGACGCGATGAAAGGCTACTTTGACCGCCGCTACTCGCCTTCTAACATCGTACTGGCTGCGACGGGGAATTTTTCTTGGGAGCGATTTCTCGGCGACGCAGAGCGGCTATGTGGAGGGTGGCTGAATTTCCCTGCTGACCGAGCGCTAGCTCGGTACAGCGGCAGGCAAGGCACGAGGACTTTTCGGCGAAAGAACCTCAGCCACTCGCACGCTGTGCTCGTTACAACGGGCGCGAGCGCACAGGACGAGGAGCGTTATCCTCTATCACTTCTGGCATCGATACTCGGTGATTCAACCGGTTCCCGGATGTATTGGGAGCTCGTTGATAAGGGTCTTGCTGACTCAGCCAGTGTCGATAGCGATGAGCGAGACGGCACGGGGTGTTTCAGCGCCTACGTGAGTGCTCCTCCAGAGCGACTCGATCAGGTCCTTTCGATAGCTAAAGAGGTTCTATCAAGCCCACTCGAATTCTCCGACGCGGACCTCGAGCGCTCGAAGTCCAAGATAACTTCCCGGATCGTGTTGGATGGCGAGCTTCCGATGGGGCGTCTTATGTCGCTGGGGATGGAGTGGACGTACCGGAAGTCATCGACACCTTTGGCGGAGGTGATTGCAAAAGTCGCCCGGATAACTCGACGCGACATCGAGCATGCTCTGCAGCGATTCCCGCTCACCGATTGGTCGGAGTATCGGCTCCTGCCGGAGTAGCTACCGAGTGTTTGTGCTTATGGGGTAGCGCCGACCCCTGTAACCGAGGCCGGGCAATCCCCTCAAGGGTCTAGCTGCAAAGAATACATCTATACGAGGAGAGGCCTTACAAACAGACGCAGCGCAAGGAACTAGCCCCTAGTCATCATCATCATCTTCCTCTTCGTCTTCTTCGTCCTCGTCTTCGTCTTCGTCTTCGTCTTCGTCCTCGTCCTCGTCTTCATCGTAGTCTTCATCGTAGTCTTCGTCGTCAACGTCTACGTCTTCTTCTTCATCCTCATCAGACTCCGCAACGGCGCCGTGAGCGAACACCTCTGGGTCGATCTCTTCAAGAGCATCACTAAGCGCTGAGACGATCGATGCGAGATCCTCTGGCGCGCAATCCTCGTTCTCGATCACGGCCTCCACTGCTGCCCGAACCTCCGTGACGAGCGCTTCTTCCAAACTCGATGGACCCTCTTCTTTTTCGTCCTTCTCCGAGGCTTCGTCCTCGTCTGACTCAACGTCCGGATCGTAGTCCTCTTCAAGACGCTCTTGGAGCTCCGCGAAGCCCTCAACGAGTTGGGTGAGTGCGTCAATAATCTTCTCGGTGGCCTTGGTGCTCATAGGTGCTGTGTATCCGAATTAAAGGGGCCTTCGCGGACTTCGCGAAGTTTTTTAACAATTTGTTTAGACCAAGGAGCCTAATTCCTTCCCCGCGCTTAGATCAAGAGGCAACTGCCTCTCGGTTGGCCAAAAAATGCTTACTTCCACTCCCATGACCGCGCTCATTTAGCACGAGAAGGTCCGGGAGTGCTCCGTGTAGACTTGACATTTTTCGGCTTGTAGCGTCGGTTTTTTGATGGGCAAACGGACCAGATCGGTAGTATTCAAGCAGGGACAATAAGGGGAAGTCGTGGGGGAATGCTCAATGGTTCACAGTAGGCTTTTGTTGGTGCTCTTCGCATTGGTCGTGAGTGGCAACGCTGTGGGGTGCGCTGAGCAGGGAAGGCGTGTCGGTGGGGCGACGGGGCAGTCTAGCCCGCGAACATCTTCGCCGGTCGTGTCTCCCCTGACAGTTCGGGTTCAGAGCCAAGCCCGCCTAACAACTATTAGCTCCCTAAGAGTCTTGCCGCTGACCGTATCTCCGGCGGTTAATGCATCGGGTATGGCGATTCCGGGATTGCAGGAGCTTCTGGAACGTAGGGTTGATGAGGCTCTTACCATGAAGGTTGTACCAGCGAGTTCTCCGGCGAAGGCGGACGCGGTGCTGAAGACAGAGGTGCTCACCTACCAAGAGCGGGAGGGGTCGAAGTTCGGAGGCGAGCCGGCCGCTGTTTCTTTCTTGATGACCATCTCGCGGGTTTCAGATGGAGCTCAGGTTTGGCAAGCCAACTACTTCTTCCGGCAGGAGGCTCTATCGGATAATTGGCTCAAGATCGGCCAGCGCTACGGTACAGACGGTACGGGTTCTGGTTGGCTCTCGGCTCGGGAGCTATTCGACCGAGGAGTTTCGGCAGCTTCGGCGGATTTCGCAGCTCGTCGGGATGACCAATTTGTCCGCCCTCAGAAGTAGGTCTAACACCTTGAAAGTATTAATCTCCCTGGATGCGGGAGGGCCTTCCTACTAAAAGTTTTCCTCTAACGCGAAGGGTTTTGAAGTGTTAGCATCCTACTCTCAAATAAAGTTTGTCGTTGTTCCGTACGAGATAACGCTTCGTGTCTAGCCGCGAAGCAAATCCCAGTAGCTGGGCAGCGCGGAGAGCGCGTTGGAAAAAAGGTGATAGCCGCGTTTTTGAGAAGGTAAGCATCCCCCATGACAGCAGCGCAGAAGCGTAGATCCTCCCAGCGAGTTAAGAGCCAGAAGTCCGTCAAGCTCGCATCGGGGAAGGCTGGTGGCCCTAGCATATCCCGGGCATGGATCAGGGACAGCGTGTCTCTCTTGCTGCTCGCTGGAGGAGTGCTTCTTCTTCTGAGCATCTCTTCCTTCACATACATGCGTGTTACCGGGGTAGAGCTTAACCCCCATGGGAACATCATGGGCCCCTTGGGGCACGTGGTAGCAACATTGCTTGGAGGCTTCCTCGGACTCGGAGCAGTGCTTCCAGTGCTCGGTTTGGTGTGGCTCGCCTTCTTCCGGTCTGCCGATTCTGAGCAGCAGCCTCGTCGTTACACGACTGGAGTGGTTGCGCTCTCCGGTATTGCTCTTGTCGCAAGCTCAACCGGGCTGCTGGCGATGCTCGGTAACGAGGTGTTGGCAGGGTCGGTCGGCTCAACAGTCTTCAGGGGGCTCTCCCGCAACTTCGGTTCGGGAGGCGCGTTTGTGGTTTTGGCTATCCTGCTTGCGGTGAGCGTCGCGATCCTGTTGCAGCGTTCTGTGGGGGACGTAGCGCACGGTATACGAGCGGGTGGGCAATGGCTTCTCACGTGGCTCTGTTGGCGCGCTCCCAAAGCAGCGGCGAAGGTGGCTGTGGCCGGTGGAAAGGGCGCGGCACAGGGGTTGCGGATCGCTGGTGAGGCGACCGCGGGGCTGTTTGTGTCCAAGGGACCCGCTCCGATTGAAGCGCCAACAGCCGCGCGACCTAAGATTCGTAAGATCGCAGAGATCGTGGAGACCGTTGTGCCGGTGGAGGTCCCGGTACCCGCTGGACAAGAGCCTCTCCCTCGACCGGAGCCAATCATCGTGAAGCCACGGCCCCCGGAGGCGTCCGAGATGCGCACCCTGCGACCGCTTCCTGAGAAGAAAAAGCCGAAGCAAGAGAATGAAACGGCGCCCCAGGCTGCGCCGCAGTTTGACGAGTACGTTGCTCCGGAACTCTCGCTGCTGGCGAGGGAAGACAATTCAGCGTTCGGCGAGGATGATGACGAGCTTAGGCAGAAGGCGGAACAGATAGAGACAAAACTGAAAGACTTCAACATAGCCGGTCGGGTTACGCAGGTTCATCCTGGACCGGTTATTACCCTCTTCGAATTTGAGCCTGCCGCTGGAGTCAAGGTGGGCAGGATTGCGGCGTTGCAAGACGACCTTGCGATGAGCCTCAAGGCCAGCAGCATTCGAATTATCGCTCCGATTCCGAAGCGCGGCACGGTCGGTATAGAGGTGCCTAACAAGAACCGTGCCGTAGTTCGGTTGCGAGACTGCCTTGAGAGCAACTCCTTCAGCTCGGCTGATTCGATTTTGAGCGTGCCCCTCGGTAAAGACACCTACGGGGACGCCGTGGTGGTAGATATCGCTACGATGCCTCACCTGCTAATGGCGGGAGCAACGGGAACCGGCAAGTCGGTGTGCATCAATGCGCTGCTGCTCAGCCTCCTGTATCGCGCGCACCCGTCGGAGCTTGGCCTGATCCTTATTGATCCGAAAGTGCTTGAGCTTAGCGTCTACGACGGCATTCCCCATCTGCGCGTCCCAGTGGTAACGGATCCTCGGCAAGCCAGGGCAGTTCTCGCCTGGGCGGTTAAAGAGATGGACCGGCGGTACCGGTACATGCAGAAGTTTGGCGTTAGGAACATCGACGGCTACAACCGGTTAGTCTCAGGAGAGGGCTCGCCCGAGGATGATTCAGCTGGCGTATCCCCCGGTTCGGAGCAGCTCGAACTGCTGTCTCCGGAACTCCCACCGGCGCAGCCGGACCTTCCGCTGGATGCTGCGGACGAGGGGGCAGAAGCAGTAGACTCGGTTGCTCCAGAACAGCTAAAGCCACTTCCGAAGATCGTGATCGTAATTGATGAGCTTGCAGATCTCATGCTCACGGTGGGCCGCGAGATCGAGGAGCTTATCACGCGCCTCGCCCAGAAGGCGCGCGCCGCGGGTATTCACCTGATTGTAGCAACGCAGCGCCCCTCAGTTGATGTTATTACGGGCTTAATCAAAGCTAACTTTCCAGCACGCCTCTCGTTCCGGGTATCAAGCCGCATCGATTCTCGCACGATCCTTGACTCAATGGGCGCCGAGAAGCTCCTCGGTCGGGGTGACATGCTGTTCATGTTGCCCGGAGCTGTCCCACTCAAGCGTGTACATGGCGCTTTCGTCGACGATCAGGAGGTTCAACGCGTTGTGGCGTCTCTCAAGAGTCACTGCACACCCCAGTACGACGAGGCGATTATCGCTGCGTGCGATAAGGCGCTAGCCGAGGACAACGGGGGCCAAGGTGACGGTCAGGGTGGCCCGGATGGAGAAGGTGATGAGGCTGATCCATTTTACGACAAGGCGGTCGAACTCGTGCTAGAGAAAGGGCAGGCTTCGACCTCCATGATTCAACGTACCTTTCGCATCGGATACAACAGGGCTGCTCGCATCATAGAGATGATGGAGCGTGAGGGAGTGGTTGGAAAGATGGATGGCGTTAAGCCCAGGGAGATCCTCGTTCCACCTGTTGATCGTTCGGTCTCGTAGAGGCACGGCCTCAGAAAGTCAGGCTGTCACGGATTTGTAAAGTTGAAAGTTGAGCCCAACCACCGCTAGAATGGGAGGTAGGGAGTAGAGTGATGAACGACAACGAAAAGAAGGACCTGCCAGCAGAGGGCGACACGGCCAAGCCGAGTGGGTTGTTGGAGAAGATAAAGGCTACGCTGGCAAACACCCCTGCTGATCGTTGGGAGCAAGGCGGTGAGGCGCTCGATTCCTCCAAGAGGTACCAACGGTCTCAGGAGACGTGGGAGCAGCTCTTCTGCACCGACACAAAGACAGGAGTTCTGGTGTTGCGTTGCTCGACTCCGGTAGTCAGCAACTTCTTCGCCGGCGGGTACAGCTTTACAGAGGCGAGTGTTTCTCGCTACTCCGTGGAGCTCCGACCCCGCGGCTGGGCGCCCAAAATGATCCTCGACCCAGGATTTAGAGGCACACAGGCCACCGCAAGACAGGTGCAAGTGCTCGCGGAGGGCGACGTAGCGCGCCAGCTCTACATGGAGGTTCAGGCAGCCGTCCGTCAGCACCAAGACTCGCTGCGGCGGGATTTCAACGACTCGGTTGAGCGGCTGAGCGCTAACATTCGGGAACAGATCCAGGGTACTGCTGCGGAAGATTGGCAGAGCGTGGAGGGGGAGGCTGGCTACACGGGTTATCGTGCAGACGTGAATTCAATGACTGTCACAGTTGGTTGCATCGTACGCGACCGATCATCGCAGCACTCAATGACTTTCACCAAGTATGGCTTGCGGTGGGACTGCAGAGACATGAACCTCTGCAAGGAAGTCTTTACCATGGTTGACGAATCCGTTCGGCAGGCGTCCCTCGAGCAGCTCGGAAAAGTCCTTGAGGATCTCCTGTAGGGCCGTTGGGTTGCTCACGAACCAAGCTGCAGATCGACAAGCTTCGTGTACTCCTTCTCCAAGTCGGCGTACTGATTTCGAAGAGCATCGAGGCGCTCGTACACCGCTTGGTAGTCAACGATCACGTCACGCAGTTGCGCACTCGCCGCGGTGAGCGCGTTTGAAAGCTCCTGAAACAGGGCGCGCTGGTTGGCGGTCAATGGGTTCTCTACTATCATGGTGTCGAGTTGGCGAAGGCTCTGCGCAAGCTTGTGCTCAAGCGTTACTGACTGAGAAGAGAAGTCCTGGTAATTCGACATGACCTCGACAAGCTTCTTCTCGTCTTCTTGCCGCGCGGTCTTGACCTCTTGCTGGGAGAGCTCTCTGCCCATGACCTCTTCCTGAGCTTTTCTTAGGCGGGCCTCGGTTTGTTGTAGCTTGTCTCGCTGCTCCTCAAGCGCCTTGACGAAGCGCTGTGTTTGGGCAATCAGGGTCTGAACCTGGCCCTTTGAAGCAAAGCGGTTGATGTCGCCAAGTAGAGCGACCATCTCTCCTTCAAGCTTCTCTGATTCAGCGCGGAGATCAGCGATTGCCTCGTCAGAGGCACCCTTCGAGAGCTTCTTGTTGAGCATGAAGGCAGCCACGACAGCTCCTAAAGCCAGGAGCCCACACACCACGATTACCACGTTCTGCATATAACTTCCCCGAGAGGCCGGTGCGCACCGACTTGATTCGCTGCCTACGGCTCATAATGCTTCCCTGGCTATTAGAGTACCACGGCGCAAGACTCACTGTAGAGCCATAAATTCCGACCTGTAAGCCCTCATTATGGCTTCCGGTTGAACTGGTTAGAGAAGCAGAGCGTACGATGCCCCAACTGCAGCGTGTAGGGATGCCCCCCGCTTGGGCACGATACAGTCCTTGAGCGTACGGTAAAAGCGGTGGCCCGAGCATCGAGCACATTGTTGCTCGCGAGGGGGAGCCACTGGCCGAAGCGCTGGCTCCCTGAATCCGAGAGTTGGACATCAGTTGAGAGGTTTACCTCTTGTGCCTCCCCATCGGGGGAAAGCCCGATCGTCCCCGTCGAGAGAATTTTTCCGAAAAACCCCGAGAGAGAGAGCTGCTGGAGCGAAACTGAATTTCGGGATGATGCGCCTGAGACCGAGATGGTTACTAGCTCCCCAGGCTGTACCTTGAGAACAGACGAGAGGGTGTTGCGTGGGATCGCAAAATCTCTCAGCGTGGCTGAGAAAGTCGTGTCGGGGCGAGCTGCAGAATCAACAGCGGTTAGGGTGACCGTGCCTTCGAAGACTCCTTCGTTGAGGCCGAGCGCCCTGATCGCTGGGTAACGAGCTAGAGCAGCGAGCTCGATGTCCGACCAGGCAAGCGATAGCAGCGGAGACCCGAGCGCGCCTGACACCGAGCCAGAGACACTGCCCTCGAAGAGGTCCGCAGAAAAAGTTGCGGCTTGCTGATTGAGAAGGGCTGAAATCAAGCTTGGCTTGACCCACACGTTCGATACAGAGAGCTTTACAGGCAGCGACTTGATAGGACCCCTACTGCCCGTGCTGACGGAGAACAACGCTTCAATCGAGTCGAAGTGCACGCCACCACGTGAGCCCTGAGCGCCGGTCCACGATAGCCTCATAGTTGGAGACTGCGCTGACCGAAGCGCGTACTGTGCGCCGTACGAGAGCAGCTGTGGCCACACCAACACCACCAGGACCACAAAGGTGAAGACGATGAGCAGGATGTATGAACGGAGGCGGAGCGCCATGATTTATTTGTTGATTGCCTCGAAGCCACTTACTTCGAACTGCACGTACAATGTCTCTCCTCCGCCGCGACGCTCGAGGTTAATAGACGACAGTAACATGGGCTGAGAGCCGGTGGTGAGCGCCTTAAGGAACGCAGCGACATTCTCCATGCTTGATGCCTGGAAGGAAGCATTGAAGCTCTTGGTGATGTACTTGTCTCCACGGCTGGAGCCTTGCCGGGCATTCGCCGTGTACTCTCCCGGCTTTGCTTTCGCCACATCACGAAGAAGGTTTTCAAGGTACGCGAGCGGGTCCTCTGATACGTTTATCTCGCTGTAGAATTTCTCGAGTTCGTTCCGCCGTGACTGCAGCGTGGCGTACCTCTCTAGGACCATGGGTGTTTTTGCGTAGGCGTTCGACAGAGATTGGAGTGCCTCTGATTGACGAGCAAAAGCCTCTTGTACCGGCTCGACCACAACAGGGTACACAACCATGAAGGCAAGAATGAGCGCAGCTGCAACGAGCATCACCTTCTCGCGAGAGGTTCGTTGCCGGAAGAGGTCGAAAAGCTTTTCTTTCATGCCCTAATCTCCAGCTACAGCGCCAGTGTGGCTTCAATCGTAAAGTTGAACTTGGAGCCGCTCGGCGAGGTACGTGGCTGCTCGACTTTCGAGAATACGTCCTTGTTGACTTTGAGCGCTTTGGCAATCGATTCGCTTGCGCTGATTGAAGACGTAGTGCCGGTGATAATTGCTTTCGTGTCGCTCACCTTGATCGAGTTGACGGTTGTTCCGCCGTCTTCCGGGAAAAGCTTGAAAATTTCGAGCAGGGCCTCAAGAACTGAAACCTTTGCGGGTGAGCCGAGCACCCCGAGTTCATCGGAGAGCTTTTTCTGCGCGGCGAGTAGCGAGGTAAGCACATCCGGGTCAGCGCTTTCGAAGTTCGGTATAACCGAACGAATCTGCTCTTCTAATGCGCTCCGCGATTGAGAGAGGGTAAACTCTCGGATTCCGAACACACCGGCAATTGCGATGACTCCGGCCAGGGCCGCCGTGATGAAGTAAGCTCTGGCCCCCGCAAGCGCTCGGAGAAACTCCCCGATACGAGGAGTGAATGAGAATTCGCCAGTTCGGTAGTTCGTGAGGGGGGTTGGGGCATTCTCGTCTTTGGCAAAGACCGCGCTGAGGGCAGAGAGGCCAATGTGCTGCTCTTTGGTTCGAAGCACGTCCTCAAATCGGAGCCCCTCAAGCGGTCGGCCGAAAAGTTGCTGCAGGTTTGACCCTTTAACGTCACGCCCGAGCAGGTACACGTGCTCGATACGGGTGCCGTAGCGCCGCTCCGTTGAGGCGATCATGAGCTTGAGAGCTGTGAAGATGTGCTTCAGCGATTCCTCACGGCGATCGCCCGCTTTTGCCGGGATGATATTTGACGCTAGCAGCGCCCGTTCAACACGAACCTCCCCATTTACGAGGACGGCCATCGAGTACTCCTCCCCGCGATTAAATACGATCGCAGAGTTCTCCTTAAAGAAGCTCTTTCCGAGGTGGTACACCGCTGCCACAGCACTTGACGGCACCGTCAGTACGTTAGGCTCCAGCCCTGATGCCTTGCATAGTTCAAGCAGGTTTCGGACGAATCCGCGCGGGATGACTCCGACGTGGATGTCGAACGGCGGAGCCGACGCCTCTTGGTCGGCAGTTGTAATTCCTGTGCCAGCCTCGAAGAGTCCGACCGTGCAGTACTGAATCAGAAACTCGTCTGTCTCAAACGGGAGCACATCCTGAATCTGGTTACCCACGATGGCGTTCAGGCTGCGCTGATCGCCAAACGGCAGCGTCAAGTTGAGAGAGACGTGATCATGCGGGGGTATTATCACCGAGGAGGCCGTCCACTCGGTTTGCAGAGACTCGATCGCCTCCTTAAGGGCAGTGACTGCGTTTTGAACCTGCTCACGCAAAGGGTCAACTGCCGCGGTTTCCGCCTCATCCGACTCTTGGTCGGTGCCCTCTCTATTTTCAGAGGGAAGCTTGTCGTCGTTCCGAGAGGCGAGGAGCGACCGGATGTCGCCTTTGCTTAGCAGCACCTTGTCGAGCAAGAGCGGTATGACCGCCGTGGTGCGTTCCAAGATCTCTACCTGCTCGCCCTCAACGCGAGACACCGTTAGTTCACACGGCTGAGTGCTTAGATCGACCCCGAGGATACACTGCATATACCTCGGATCATTACTGGATAGGGGGTAGAGGGGCAAGGGTCGATTGCGCTCGTGAGGGGTCTTATTGACCGAAGAGAGAGCCCCAGAAGCCGCGGGCCCGGCCATCTTCGCGCGGGTCGTACCGTCCTGGAGCGGGTCCAGCCCCAACTTCGCCCGGATGCAACGGGCAGACGTTGCGAGGTTCGGTGCCGCGCACGAATACCTCCGTAATCCGCTGAGAGCTTGGGCACTCATCCGTCGCGCGCCCCCCCGAGACTGCATCGATCTCAACGAATGAGACTGAGGCCGGAGCCACAAACGAGCTGTTGGGTAGGTAGGAGGAGCTGCAGCGCATAAACTCGCCCCAGATGGGTGCGGCGGCCGAGCCACCCGTAAGGCCGAGCGGTGAGTTGTCATCGTTTCCGACCCACACGCCAACGACCAAGTTCGGCGTGAAGCCAACAAACCAGGCGTCTCGTGCGTCGTTAGACGTACCAGTCTTCCCGGCAGCGTCACGATCAAAGCCCGCAGCGCGCGCTGCCTTCCCTGTGCCCCGCTCGAGCACCCCTTGCATGATATTGGTAAGCACGTACGTTGCCCCGTCTTCGGCAACTCGCTCCTCGGATAGCTCAGAAGTTGCGAGCTTGTCTCCCTGATCGTCGAGAACAGAGAGGTATAGCCGTGGCTGTATGTAGATCCCTGAGTTTGCCAGGGCGCCGTACGCAGCCGTTAGGCGAAGCAGGTTGGTGTCGAGCGCCCCCAGCGCGAGTGATGGCACCTGCTGCACCGAGTCGCTCAGCCGGAATGCCGACACAGTTCTCCGCAGCGCTGCCAACCCAACTCGCTCCGCTATGTAGAGGGCCGGCATGTTGAGCGAATTCTCAAGAGCGTAGCGCAACGTCACGTCGCCTCGAAACTTGTGGTCATAGTTCTCCGGGTTCCAAGCCGCTTGGTGCTTGAGCTTCACCTCGTGTGGCTGGTCCTGAAGTACGCTGACTGGCGAGGCTACCTTGTACGAGTTGAGAGAGCCGTCCAGAGCGGTCAGGTAGAGGAACGGCTTGATGGTCGACCCAATCTGCCGCATCCCCTGGCTGACGCGGTTAAACTGCGATGCGCCAAAGTCACGGCCGCCGACCCACGCTTTTACGAGCCCGGAGTATGGCTCTATTGCAACCAACGCGGCCTCGGGGCGCTTCCCACCAGAGGAAATCTTCGGGTGAGCGAGCTCTAGCTTAGCGAGCCCTTCACTGAGCGCCGCTTCGGCGCAGCGCTGCATGCCGAGGTCAAGACCGGTATAGATAGCGAGGCCACCGGAGGAAAACGATTCAATGTCGATTACCCCCTTAAGGTCTGACTCAAGTGCCTGAGCGTAGAATGGCGCGATGCGGCGGTGCTCCTGCTGCTGAACGACACGGAGCGGCTGGCGCTTCGCCTTGTCGTACTGCGCCTCGCTCAAGAAATTGAGCTCTCGCATCTTGGTGAGCACAATGTCACGTCGCTCTCTGGCGCGTTCCGGGTGCTTGCGGGGGTTGTAGGTTGAGGGGGCCTTGATGATGCCGGCCAGGACTGCGGCCTCCTCCGGCGTGACGTCCCTGATCTGCTTGCCGAAGAAGGCACTCGCGGCTTCCGGCATGCCGTGAATGGCCACTGCGCCCTCCTGGCCGAGGTACACCTCGTTAAGGTAGAGCTCTAGGAGCTGGTCCTTGGTGAGGCGGTACTCAAGGCTCAGGGCAGTGGGGATCTCCATGAGCTTTCGGGAGATCGTTCGCTTGGGTGAGAGGAAGAGATTTTTTGCGAGCTGTTGGGTCAGCGTGCTTCCCCCCTGCACCAAGCGTCCTGCCATCACGTTAGTGGCGAGCGCGCGGAGGATGCTGATCAGGTCGATGCCAAAATGATCGTAGAATCGCTCGTCTTCGATCGCGATCACTGCTTGCTGCATCACGGCAGGAATCTGTGCTAGCGGCGTGAAGGTGCTGGCCCGTACATCTGGAGCGTTGAAGTGCGATATAACCTGCGGCTCTAGCAGCAACCGCTCTCTGGGCGGCTCGTTGAGGGGAAGATTCGCTTTTTTTGACTGAACCTCGGCTCCGCTGGCGTTTCGATACGGACGAGTAACGATTGAGAGAGAGGTCGGCGACACTGAGAACTCTCCTGGTCGCGATGGGTTCCCCGATACTTCAGTGTAGCGTCGGTCCTGAAGAACAGCCCGCAGCCGGGTAAGCTGCCCTGGTCCTGCATCATCCATTCTGGAGACGAGACCTGCCAGGTCGATGGGCGCCGAGTACACCACTGGAAGTCCAGATTCTTGCGGTGCTGCGAGCCGAGCCTGAACGCCGCGATCGACGGCCACAAAGAGCCCGCCCGCTCCAGCTACAGCCAGTAGCAGCAAGACGATGGCCGCGCGCAGCAGCGGCCGACGCCGGCGGGTCGGTGCGGCCGACCTTGAGCTTTTCGGCTTGCGCGCTTTTGAAGGGCGCCTTCCCCGAGTTTTGATTGACTTCTTCTGGGACATGGTTGAGAACACCTTTAGCGGAGAAATGCTTGCGCAGCCGGATTTGGCCGCGTCCCCGACTCATCCCTGGTACGCAGTGCCTTTTTTTGGGCCTTTTTTTGGGCCTTTTTTTGGGCCTTTTTTGGCGCCACTCGGGCTTGCGGTGCTGACCTGGGACGGGGAGCTGGCGGTCCGACGATTCCTCTGTGGCTATGACTGTAGCAAGAGAAATCGCTTTTGTGGTGATAGGAAAGTGCATTCAGCGTTTTTTCTTTATGGCGAACGGCCCGGGCGGTGGCCGTATGGCGGGGGAGCGATACGATGATTAGTAGGCTTTCGGGCGAAGTTGCCGAGATTGATGGCGAGAGCGTCATCCTTGACGTTGGAGGCGTAGGGTACGAGGTAGCGTGCACAAGCCTTGCTCTTTCTCAGCTTTCCGTCGGCGCCCGCGCTACCATCAGCATCTATACCGACGTGCGTGAGGACGCCATCCGGCTTTTCGGTTTCGGATCTGCTGCTGAGAGGCAGATGTTTCTGCTGCTCAACCGCGTCTCGGGTATGGGGCCGCGTTCGGCTTTGGACGTGCTTTCAAACGTTGCTATTCGAGACCTTCTTCGGGCGATCGGCTCGGGCGACGTGCGGGCGCTGATGTCCATAAAGGGTGTCGGCAAGAAGAAAGCCGAGCGGATTGTGGTCGAGCTAAAGGACCTAGTTGCGACGATGGCGGGTGAGCGCTCAACGGCGCTGCGCTCGATGGTCACGGTTGAGTCGAGCTTAGTGCCTGCGCCGAAGACGCTCTCTGGCGACGCCGTTTCGGCCCTTGAGGTGTTGGGCTTCGGACGAAAAGATGCTGAGGCTGCTGTGGGGCGGGCGATGCAGGGGGTCGCGGATGCTGCCGACGTCGGAGACGTGGTTCGCGAAGCGCTCCGACACGTGTAGGTAAGGAGCTGATAATACAGGGTAAAATAAGGGGCCCGTCGCGCAACAACTCTGTTCCCTGACAGCGCGTCGGTGTACTATCTGCGGCGGTTAGAAGCATCCGGTCGCGCCTAATCAGGCGACCGCTCTCGGGAGTCCTTACTGTATGAGTCCACCAGACAAGCGCACTGCGGCTTCCGAAGACGTTGAGTTCTGGGGCCACCCTGACGCTGGACTGGAAGAGAATGATCGACCGGTGTCGCCGGCTGCATCCGACGAAGAAGAGCTTCTCGTTACATCTCTCCGCCCCAGCCGCTTCGACGAGTACGTGGGGCAGGAGCACGTTCGCAGCAACCTGCAGATAGCCTGCAACGCCAGCAAACGCCGGGGTGAGGCCCTTGACCACGTGCTGCTACACGGGCCTCCGGGGCTCGGCAAAACATCATTAGCTCGCATCATATCTGCTGAGATCGGCGTTGGCTTCAAGGGAACCTCAGGTCCGGCGATAGAGCGTCCGGGAGACCTCGCGGCGATCCTAACATCCCTCGGGGAGCGAGATGTGCTCTTCATAGACGAGATTCATCGGCTGTCGCGCGTTGTAGAGGAGGTGCTCTACCCGGCGATGGAGGATTTCGAGCTCGACATCGTAATCGGCCAGGGGCCGGCAGCGCGCTCGATCAAGATTCCGCTTAAGCCGTTTACGTTGATAGGTGCAACGACGCGTTCGGGGCTGCTCACGTCGCCGCTTCGGGATCGATTCGGCATAGTGCACAGGCTCGACTTCTATTCTGTTGCGGAACTCTCCCAGATCGTGAACCGCTCAGCCGGAATTCTCAACATCGGCTGCATGCCACAGGCTGCCACCGAGATTGCGTCGCGAGCGCGAGGCACACCGCGAATTGCGAACCGACTCCTAAAACGGGTTCGCGACTACGCAGAGGAGTGTGTCGGGAGCGACATCACGCCTGACGTCGCTACGCAGGCGCTCGATCTCCTCGAGATAGACCATTGCGGGCTCGACCGCACGGACCGTGCCTTCCTATCGATGATCATCGACAAGTTCGGTGGTGGTCCCGTCGGCATCGAGACCATAGGCGCCGCGCTCGGTGAGGACAGTGAGACGCTTGAGGACGTGTTCGAGCCGTACCTACTGCAGGAGGGGTTCCTCGCCCGCACGAAGCGAGGGCGAGAGGCCACTGAGCGCGCGTACCGCCACCTCGGCAGATCGCTTGCTGGGCGCAGTGCGCAGGCGACGCTTTTCTCAAAGGAGTAACTGGTGCGCGGGGTATTGCTGTTTGTATTGGGGGCCCTCGGCATGGCCCAGCCGTTTATGGTGGTGCAGTGGGCGACACCGGATCACCAGAGCGTCTCCATACATGTGCCAGGCCTTGTCGGAGATGTCGACGAGTGCCTCGCTGAAGGGCGACAGGCGCGAATCAGGCTTGAGATACGGCTCTGTCGCAAGCGCAGCGCCTGGCTCGATCACTGCGAGTACGCGCGTTCTGAGCTGCACACGGTGGAGTTCGACGGAATCACCGAGAGCTACCGGGTCGTTTCGGATCGCTTCGGTGATGTGAGTGAAGCCACTGCAGTCGGGCTTCCAGTACGTAACGATGCCGTGGAGCAGGTGCTCCACTCGGAGAGTGTGCCGCTCGCGTTCTTGGCGCGAGAGGCCCCTAGGCTGATGAGCGACCCCGGCGCTTACATCTCCGTGAGAACGATCTTTCGCTGCAAGGGCGCTTCAAGCAGGACTTTTGCGCACCTTTCGATGTTTCTTTCGCTCGGGCTTGTGAACACGGTTGAGTCCACCTCCGACTGGAATGACTTTCCGCTGTTTCCCGCAGACCAAGCGAGCCAGGGCACCCTAGAATGAGAACCTTCGTCTCGATGGTCAGGAAGTTGCGCTGGGTGCTCGTCGCCAGCGGGTTGCTGCTAGCTCTCCTTGCGTTCTCGGCTATTCTAGACTGGCGCACTGAAGACGATTCTTTCGTCAGCAACTTGCTTGTGTTCTTCCTGGTGAACCTGAACGTGCTCGCGTTGCTCGTTCTCATCGTCATGGTCGGGCGCAATGTCGTGAAGCTCATGTTCGAGCGCAAGCGGGGTATCCTCGGTGCCAAGCTCCGCTCGCGACTGATGGGCGCATTCGTCCTGATCGCCTTCGTTCCAATGGGGCTTTCGTTTCTTGTCGCCAGTGGGCTGATCAGCGAAGCGATGGAAGACTGGTTCAGCCCACAGATAGAGTCGAGTGTCACGAACTCCCTCACAATAGCTAGGCAGTACATGGCGAGTGCGAAGCTGGAGGTTAAGGCTGCTGCGGGCCGCATCCGAGCTGACCTATCTCACCGCGGTCTTCTTGAGGCGGACTCGCTCGCAGGGCAGCAGGACCACTTTGAGAACCTCCGGCAGCTCAACAATCTGTACTCAGTGAAGCTCGTCGACAAGAGCGGCAAGGTGCTGCTTGAGGCCTCACACCCAACCGCCATGGTCGAGTCGTTCGGCGAGCCGCCGCTCGATGCCGATGCGCTGCGGGCTGCTGGGGCTGGTGAGGAGCAGCTCCGGATTGAGGAGCGCGGCGCGGGACAGTTTATCCGCTACTACGCCCCGACGCGGTCACGGGTAGTTGTTGCTTCGTACCGCATGGACCCAGAGGTCGTGCACGCTGAAGGGGTGGTGCAGGATGCGTTCAACGAGTACGAGCAGCTCAAGTCACGAAAGCATCCTCTTCGCGCAAACTTCTTCCTGACTCTTGCGCTCTTTAACCTCATGACTCTCTTCGGTGCCATCTGGATCGCCTTCTTTGTGTCGAAGCAGATTACCGGTCCGATTCAGAAGCTCGCGGAGGGAACTCGGGCGGTCGCGCGCGGAAACTACGACTTCGAGCTTCCGCCGATGCGCGATGACGAGATAGGGTTCCTCGTCACATCCTTTAGCCAGATGCTCCAAGACTTGCGCCGGTCCCGCGATGAGGCGGAGCGGCGAGGGGTCCTCATCGAGACTATCTTGGCAAACCTGGCAGTGGGCGTTGTCGCGCTCGACAATCAGCAGCGCGTCACGACCGTCAATAGCGCTGCCGGGGCGCTGCTGCAGGTTGATCACGTCAACTTTAAGGCGGGAGCGCACCTCTCGGAGGTGCTGCGCGCTGATGATTTCGGAAAAATTGGGCCGCTTCTCGATGCGCTTGGCGGCGAGGGGAATCGCATCGCCCCGGCGATAGCGGAAGCTGAGACGCGGATTGAGAGCGGCGGCAGAGAGCTTATCGTGGTGGCAACGGCCGGACGAATCGTTTCAGGTGATGGCGCACACCTGGGCTACGTTCTTCTGCTTGATGACGTAACTGAGCTCTCCCGCTCTCAGCACCTTGCAGCGTGGAGGGACGTGGCGCGTCGCATCGCCCATGAGATCAAAAACCCTCTCACGCCGCTGCAGCTCTCAGCGCAACGCCTGGAGAAACTGCTAAAGTCGAGCGAGCAGTCGGAGTCTGTCGCCGAGTCAACTCGCTCGATCGTTGAGCACGTGGAGATTATCAAGCGGCTCGCAAACGAGTTTTCCGAGTACGGGCGCATGCCGACAGCGCAGTTTACGCCAACTGACCTTGAGGCATTGCTGAGGAACACAGTGCAGAGCTTCACGGCTGAACACCAGGGGGTGACTTTCACGCTCGTCGTCGATGGAAAGATCCCCGAGATGTTGATCGACCCTGAGCAGATCCGCGGAGTGGTGCGGAATCTCCTTAACAACGCGGCGGCGGCCGCGCTTGGAGCCAGAGGCGGAAATAACGCGGCAGTTGACGTAAAGCTAGCCTTTGACCGCAAGAGCTCGCGGGCGTTGCTAGAAGTTGCTGACAACGGCCCCGGAGTTCCAGCAGCAGACAAGAACCGGATCTTTGAGCCGTACTTCACCACCAAGAAGGGAGGCACCGGGCTTGGGCTTGCGATCGTCAGCACGATTATCGCCGATCATCAGGGCGAGATTCGGGTCTTTGACCGACAGCCGAGCGGGACACGTATGGTAGTGGCCCTTCCGCAGCACCCGCAGCCCAGCACCCTTCGCCGAATTGCTGCGTTGCCTGCTGAGTGATGACTGGCGGTGCCCAACGACTCCCCGTTAGGCGCCTTTGGGCGCACGGCAGGCTGCCAAAAATCCGTGTGTTGCCGATACCCTAAGCAGCCGCCGGGCTCAGCATTAGATTTCGCTCCTCTTTTCGTTTGGAGCGCCAATGGGAGACCCGGTATACTGGACAGACGGAGTTAGACGCGCACTTTTCCCTGTTCCGGCCGCTTATCGGACCGCCTCAGTCGTCTTCTCTCACTTGAGTGGTTTCCCTTTCTCGACCCTGCCTGGCGCCTACGCAGTAAGCCTTATATGCGGATCTCTAGGGCGGCAGGGACACACGCACGCTCTTATTTTGTTCAAGCGTGAGAAACGCCCGGATGCCCTCCGCAATGTGGGGCCGGCAGTCCGTTTTCGCAAGGTGCCAACGCTCTATGATCCCAACCCAAACGCTAAGCCGATTCATCCACTCAAAACGTCGACTCT
>CAZZJR010000005.1:64214-68597 GCA_964654585.1 uncultured Bdellovibrionales bacterium | reverse complement strand
TCTTGCTGCAGTTGCTTGTCGCTCTTCATACAATTTCCCCTACTAGTTAATGATTGTGCGCTGGATTCACAGCCCGGTGCCAGGCTCTCTCACGAAGCAGCCTTTGGCGTCAGTGACCCCTGTCACGATGCAGTTATTGAGACCGGCGAGATGAAGCGGATGATCTCGCGATCTCCGTCCTGTCGTGAGACCTCGATCGCGGCGATCCGCATGCCTTCCTCCTGCACGCGAATGTCGGTCGGCGCAGAGATGACGTGTTCCTGCTGGCGACACGAGACGATGAGAGCGTCATCGTGCGGGTCGTAGGTGAGTCCGTGGAGCTGCCAGAGGCGGGATTGGTGCACGTTTCCTTCGATCGACGAGAGCGAGATATCTACCCCCTGGCCGCGCAGGCGCGACGACATCGAGTCGAAGTACGGCCTCCAGCTCGGTTTCTCAATGGTGCGTGTCTCTTGAAGCATGTTTCCTCCGGTTTGCTAGGCGCTCAGGTACTCGTCTCGGAGCAAGCGCAGCAGATCTTCGTAGCTCACGATCCCCTGAATCCTGCCGCGACTGTCTGAGACCACGACTGCGCCCACCTTGTTTTCGAGCATGGCGTCGATCACATCGAGCACGTCCGCGCTCGGGTCGACTGCGATGGGCTTGCTCTGCATTACCTGGCTGAGCAACAGGCTCTTTTTGTACGCGCCTGCGGTTTTCTCCTGGAGCTGCTCAAAAATGTCGCTCATGTAGCAGCGCACATCCCGGTCGCTAACTATCCCGACAACCTCGCCAGCCTTAATGAGCGGCACGTGGCGGACTCCACGCTCGTGCATCAGGTCGACGGCATCTAAGAGCGATGACGAAGGGTCAAGCGCTGCGACGTCACGCTGCATTATCTCGTTGATTTCCATGCCCGCACGGTAGCGACAGGCGAGCCGGAGCGGTATGCGCTCGGTTGGGCTACTCTTTCATCCGCACGTACAGCTCAGCGCGGCTAACGCGGCTGGCCGCGGCTGGCGCCTTAGTGGGCGCCGGCGCAGACTCTGGCTCCTTCATGCGTAGCGGGGTCTTTCCAGGGAGCGTGCCAGAGGAGATCGAAAGCGCTTCCTTCGTGCGCTGCGGCTCCTCCTGGCGCACGGTGGCGGGCCGGGCCTGCTTGAGGCCTTCTTCGCGCTGGGCTTCTGCCTGGGCCTCCATCTCGCCGATCTGAGCGACCAGTGCGCGGTACTCGCTCTCTGAGATGCCAAGAGCTATCAGGAGCCGCAGCATCCGCTCTTTGCGAGCCTGATCGAAGAGCACCGACTGAAGCTGATGAATAAGGATCTCTCGCAAGCGGGCCTTCGCCTTGAGCGCCTTCGCCTTGCGCGTTCGGCGGTGCTCGTCGTCTAGGGAGTCGTCCCCCTGCTCGTCCGCCTCGATCGCCTGAAGTGCGGCTTCAAGCTTCTCAAGAGGCATGAGCTCGGCGCTGCCCTGCCCTGGGGAGCCGCGCAAATCAGCCGCAAGGCCCCGAGCTGCCCTGCCGTTCGTTGCTTCAGCTCCACTTTCATTGGCAGAGATGCCGCGGCCCAACGGCCTGCCCGACTCTCGAACTTCACGCTGTGCAACCAGCAGCTCAACCTCACGCTCAAGCGCCACTGAAGCCTCGCGCTCAGCTTGGCGCTGCTTAGCTTGGCTGACCGCTGCCTGGCGTTCAGCTACCGCCACGATCTGCGCCTCATTTGCGGCACGCTCAGCCGCCTGCTCTGCGCTTTCAGCCAAGCGGACTGGGCTCGCTGCCTGGAGCTTCTTGCCTTGTGGGTTCTCGACGAGGGCTGCCAAAGCAATCTGCTGCTCTTCGTCCGCAGCAGCCTGTGCTGCCCGACGCTGGCGGCTCTCAGAGGTGCTGGCAATCGCGAAG
The DNA here is from genome assembly GCA_964654585.1 of uncultured Bdellovibrionales bacterium. Classification (GTDB taxonomy): domain Bacteria; phylum Bdellovibrionota_C; class UBA2361; order UBA2361; family OMII01; genus OMII01. The sequence continues at coordinate 66,718 of CAZZJR010000005.1, read as the reverse complement.
GGAGCTGCCTCTGCGCTCACGCTTTCTTGCAGGCGCACGGGCTCAGACTGGCTCTGTGCGAAGGCTGCAGTTTGCTGCTGGCCCTCGCTCGTCGCCGACTGCTGCGCCGATGCGCTGCGTTGGGCGATGGCTTCAGCGCTCATTCGGAATGCTGCGGCGCCTTCCTGCGCAACGGCTTGCGGGCTCTCTTGAGTTTGCGCCTGGCCTACGGCGAGCGATTGCTGCTGGTCAAGCTGCTGCTGCGAAGCAACCGCTGTCGCATGGGCACTTGCCTGCTGGTTCTTGGCAGCTTCGGCGAGCTGATCGGCTCTCGCCACAGCTTGAGCTTCAGCCAGCTTCTGCTCCTGCCTAAGCTGTATGACGTACGTGTTAATCGTCTCGCCCGCGCTTGGGCTGAGCGTTGGCCCAGCCCCCGGCTTCGGCGGCGGCGGTGGTGGATCCTTCTTCGCCTCATGAACGGGCGGGGATGGCGGCTGTGGAGGCGGAAAGTTCTGGGAGGCGATTACTGGCGCCTGACTGGAATTGAATATGCCTCCCGTGTTCAGCCGATCCGTAAAGTCAAAGAAGTTGTCGAACATGCCGCCGAAGTTGTCGAAAAGCGGCCCATCCGGCCGGGGGAGTGGCTCCGGAATGGGTTTACCTGGGTCAGCCGGTAAGGGACCCGCATTTTCGAGTTTTTGCCCTTTGTTTTCTCCCCGGACAATCTGCTTAATCTCTTCGGTGACCGCAGCGATGAGCGGCGAAGCCCAGTCCCGCACGTCAGTAATGAACTGCTTGAACTGCTCAGCAGCCTGACGCTCGCGCTCCTTCTCGATGAAATTGCTGAGATGTTGAAGCTTCTCAAGAGCGGCATGGTAGCCCTCCTTGAGAGCCTGCTGTCCTTGTTCAACTAGCTCGCGAGCCTTCTCGATGGCAGCTATATAAACCACCGCTGGAATTGCGGGCCCAGTATATTTATCTGCCTGTTGCTCCACCCCTGGAGTGCTGCGATTCGCTCTGTTTCGGTTCTCCAGCTCCGGTTCCTTCGCTTCCTCCCCGGCGCCTCCGATCTTTACAGTTGGCGTCTCTGACAAATTTAAGGGGAAGTTTGGCATGTGCAGGCCATACATCCTCCCCGTCTTGCCGTACTCAACAAGGACATCCACCCATTGCTTTCCTTGCTTGCCAGCCTCCTGCAGAACCTTCTCGCCTGTTTCCTTGACAGCGCCGGCGACGGGCTTAGAGAGCTTGGAAAGCTTGGTTAGCTCATCAGCGTTTTTGGCTAGGTGGGATGCATGCGCCGTGAACGCCTCAGCAGTCTTCTTGCCGAGGGCTCGCGTTGTTCCCTTAACAGTTTGCTCCACTGTCGCCTCGCCAAGCTTGGCGCTGGCCCGCACTGTATAAGCAATCTTGCTCGCCACGCCGAACGAGATGGTGTCGAGAGCTAGCTCTACAGCCCCCCAGCTAGCCACCGACTGAAAGCTCTCGCCGTTTACGGCGTAGCGGTAGGTTTTGTCGCCGATATTCCATGCGGTCGAGACTGCAAATGCCGTCGCCAGTGCAAATGGACCCGTGAGCGCCGAAATACCGGCTACAACAACCAGCTTGGCAGCGCAGTGGGTAATTTCCGCGCCTATTTCCCAACGATGAATGTTCTCTCGCAGCTCCTGATCCTTAATCTGCCATTTCTCAAGGTGCTCGGGGCGGGCAATTACCCAACAATCACGCTGGATGTCGCGCTTGCGCAGGTCTGATTGCTCAGTCTCAATATGAGAGAGCGTTATGCCTTCCGCCTGCTCCTTGATGATATATTTGAGCATCACCATGCTCATGACAGTCATGACGCGCTTCGTCTGCAGAATGTCGGACATTCCCCTGTACTGGGCCTGGCAGAGCTGCTCCTGCTTCTGCAAGAAATCCTGGTGATTCTCAATACGGAGCCCGTAGTCCTTGCACACGTAGTTTAGAACTGGCGCCTTCGACTGCTCCTCCTCGGCTAGGTTTCGCGCATCGAGAACTTTCCGCCAGATCTTGTGCGATGTCCTGTTGAGCCCGTCGCGAGCCGTGTAAAGCTCTGTCAGTGGCGCCATCTGCTCCCCGACTGACTCGCGTAGCGCTCGCGCCTTCGCGAGCTGCTCAGGGGAAAGTGCTTTGCCCGTTGCTCCCAGAGCAACTACCTGCTCCATGAGCTCAGCGTCGTACACCCCTGCCCAGCCATCACGAGAACGGACGTGCTCAAGCCATTTTCCGCCAGGCGCCGACCTGTCGAGGTGGGCGGAAAGCTCGCCTGCTTTCTCAGGCGGGAGGAGCCCGAAGGATGCCACCATTGACTGTGAGTCATTGCCCGTCAGCGCGGTTGTAGCCGCTAACTTGACGCCATCTTCGTACATGCCAGGTGTTACGATCTTCTCCCACGCGGGCTTGTAATTGCCCATAGCATCGCCGAGGCCTTCAACAGACCCAAGCTGCTGCAGAGCGACAGAATCCATTCCTTTCACCGCCGAGAGCGCTTCGGCTGAGGAGAT
>CAZZJR010000005.1:63008-64114 GCA_964654585.1 uncultured Bdellovibrionales bacterium | reverse complement strand
CGCTTCCCTGGATCAGCCGGGATCGCAGCGCCTGTTGGGAAGAACTTCTCGAGATCTGCCGAGCTCACCACGGTTGTGGCACTGAGGGTGAGGAGCATCTCGACGCCGCCGCCGCCAAGCGGACGGGTCTCTAACAGAGTGGAGCCTATCGACCTGCCGTGGATCTGGGAGAAGCGCGCCTCGACTTTCTGGCGCTCTTCGGCTGATAGCGAGTCAAGGACGCTCTGGACGCGATGAACCCTTGCGCGGGCCAGCTCGAAATCAAGTGTAACACTGAGCGCTTCGCCGCTGAGCTTTCTGGTCGAGGCTACCAGCTCTGAAGCAGGCTGCTTGCTACGCTCCGAAACGCTGGCGAGCAGCCGTGCCCGCTGCTGGTCTTCTGGCGATAGCTGGGCGAGCAGGAATCGCGACTCTTCCTTTGGATCAACTGAAATGAGCGAATCCGGAATGGAGGCGAAGGCTGCTTGCAAGCGGGGATCGTGCGCTGCAAGGGTGCGCAGCCGTTTTAGCTCTACCGCGTCGAAATGGCTCCCTGCCTCACGGCGGACTACGTCGTGAATATCTGCCGTTGCTTCGACTACTCTCTGCTCTGAAAGCTCCGACGCGCTCTTGCTCAAGAAGCCCCGAGTCGGTGAGAGGGAAGTGTGTGTAAGCTGCTGGTGGAGAAGTGCACTGCCCTGCACAGCAAGCCAATCTTCTTGGAGGTCTGCATGCTCCTGCGTTGAGCCCCCTAGCTTTAGCCCGTGCTGCCTCTCGGCGCTCATGAGCTCTGACTCCGCAACCGGAGCAGCCCCGACTATCTTGCCGAGAAGGTGCTGCTTGTTCTTCTCTGTTCCCGCCAGGAACTCCTGCTTTGGTGATGCTGTGAAGAGGTCCTTGAGCGAACGCTTCTGGTCAATTTTGAGCAGTGCCTCAAGTTTTCCCTCTGCGTTCTTCGCCACTGCCGAGAGCGAGATCGACTTTTCGCGGTACTTCTCAACCTGCTGTATCGCAGCGAGCACTCCTTCGGCAGCCTCGACGAACGGCTTGCTTCGCCCTCCTCTATTATTGTCAGTCAGGAACGCCTGAAGCGTCAGCTTCGCTGACGCTGCGTCGGCGCGGGATGG
>CAZZJR010000005.1:38301-62908 GCA_964654585.1 uncultured Bdellovibrionales bacterium | reverse complement strand
CTTAAGCTCCTCACGAATCACCGCCTGAGTCAGGGCGATGTCCCGCTGGATAGCATTAACTATCCTCGTTTTCTGCTCAAACGTGAGCAGCCACGTCTGAGGGCCCATCAAGAGCTGATACGTGTCCCGTCTGGCATTAGCTCCCTCCGACATCTCAACGATATCGAGTGTCAGCGGGCGGCCTGTAGCCTTGTCGTAGCCGTCGATGATCGCGGAAAACTTCTCCTGACCCATGCCGGTCTTAAGAGACGAAAGGAATCCGATTCGCTCCCGACTATTCTTTAGGCCCGCCAGGTGCCCGTGGAGGAGCCGGGCTCCATCCGGCCCACTCAAGATCGCTTGCCCCACATCCGGGTTAAACTGCAGCGCATTGAGCAGATCCTTCTCGGCGCGCTTCACAAAGTCTGCAGCGGACGTGCTGATTTCCGTCGCTCGTTTCTTCTCAGCAGCGATCACTTCTCGCAACGAGGCGAGTGCCTCAGGGTTTCGCGCCAGGGCTGCCTGAAGCTCCGCGCTGGCGAACCGCTTCTCAAGCTGGGCTGAGGCTGCAGCCGATGAGGCCTCAAGTGCAGCATCGAGTGCCTTCCCTGCCGCGTTTGTGCTCTGTAGCGCTGCGCGGCGCCCGTCCTCAAGCTTCGCTAAAACCGCAGCTTTCTCCCGCTCAATAGCTTTGCGATCAGCCTCTGCTACCTGAGTGGCCTGCTTCGATAGCTCCTTGAGGAATGTCTCCGTTTGCGCCCCTCTTTCGGCTGCGCTTATAAGGCCGGCCGCATCTGGGTCGATCTGTGCCAAGAGCGCGCTCGTTCGCTCTGCAAAAAGCGCCGATGCCTTTTCAGGCTCGACCTTTCCAGATATCGCCTTAGACGCAAGCTCCTTGGCGACTTCCGTCTGCAGCTTGGCGATCGCCTTCTCCGCGCTAGCCTTCACCTCTTCCAGTCGCTTAAGCTCGGCGGCTTTCGTTTGAATGGCGAGATTCTTGATGACTGTCTGCTCCTGCATCGAGCGTCCAGCGATTAGGGCCTTATTGTCGAGCAGCGAATCATTCGCCTGTAGCTCAAGATTTCGGGCCGCTTCGATCTCGCCGTGCGCCAATGATTGCGCAGCTTTCGTTCCCAACTCCTTGAGGCTCTTAGTGAGCTCAGCAACTGACGAGACCTTAAACCTTGGGGCTTCGCTGTTTGCAGGCAGCGCAATCTCGGGGTTGTGTTCCAGGTTCTCGGCCGTGTGAGCGCCAGCAACTATCTTCTTGAGCGCAGGAACAGCGACGGACGTGCCTGGGCTGGTTGGCGCCGGCGCTGCAGTGGCCTTGGCAGGAGCTGCAACGGCACTCTCCTGAGAAGTGGCCACGCTCGGTGTGCCTGCCGCGGGTGTCGCCTTTGCCGCTGAACTCTCTTTGGCGGCAGCGCCACTGTCTGTGACAGCGCCGTTTGGTGTTGAGCTTGCAGAGGCACCTGTGGGAGCAGCAATCTTTGTGGATTCCGCAGGTGCACCCTCCTTGCTGAGCGTGTCGAGGTTCCGCACCACCTCGCGCTCAAGTGTGCCTCGTACCGCTGGTGTCGATAGGCTCACTGGAGTTAGAGGCGCAGAGATTTCGGCGCTTGCGGCAGGCACAGGCGGGGGGCCAAACCCGTGGCTTCCGAGCAGCCCGAATCCACCGGTTCCCTCAAGAACCTGAGCCGCGTTGTCCGCGAGGACCTGGCCACGCACCTCTGCTGGCTTCTCGCCATCCCGCAGCACGAAGTGTGCCGCCTCTCCGGAGTTGATGCTTGCGGCCTTGGCGTATTGGACGCGCGCAAGCACGTCGGTCATGATCGACACCAGGTGCGAGTTCGGCACCTCTCCATTTTGGGAGAGGGACTGCTCGGTGAGCTGCAGGATCTGGTCCGCTCGAATCCCCTGAGCGCTCTCGACCCTGTGCGAGAGCATGTACAGGGCTTCAGTGAACTGGTCGCGGGTGCCAGTGAAACCAAGATTTTTCGCTGCCGGGAAGAGCTGCCGGGCAATCGGCTCAATCTCGGGGAGCGAGACATTTCCTCCCGACGGGCTCACGTTCGGCTGCGCCATCTGAATGAGCGCGTCGCGGATTTCAGGCACTGGGTGGTTGAGCGGGTGGCGAATGTCGAGCGGCTCTGCAGGGCGTGGGCTCGCGGCTTCGACGCTGCGTTGAACCTCCGGAGTTCGGTTCGGAGCAACGCCGGGGCGCTCAACTGACTGCGTACCGGTGTGAAGCGCAAGGATAGAGTCGTTGGAGGCGAGCTTGGATGCGATGTCTTTCGCGAGCTGCGCGGCGTCCTGTGTGCTTGTGCCGGGCGTTTTCTGCAGCGCTTCGATCTTCTGCTGAACAGTCTCGGCTTCCTTCTCGCCCATCAACGAGACGAGCGTGCGAAAGAAGGTCTCATCCCGCACACCTCGCTTTCGCTTCCGCTCCCGCTCTTCCGCGAGAGTTAGCTCCTGAACGAGCTGCTCGACTCTGCGGCGGAAGTCCGAAGACGGGGCCGCGGGCTGTGTCTTGATTATCGCTGCTGCAAGCCCGGCCCAAACGGATGAGTAGAGCTCCTGCTGGTCCTGCTGCTTGTGACGCTGCGCTATGTGGCGCTCGATCGCCGCGTTCACTTCGTTCTTCGGGATCGGTTGTGCGAGAACCGAGACCTCCTGTGGGGCTAGCTGAGGCGCAACCTGGCGCTCTTGGGCTTTTGCCTGCTCGTGCGATGCACCTTTCTCCTCAGGTTGAGGAGTGATCTTCTGTTGAACCGGTCCCGCCACTCGTGCCTTCCGACTCGCAAACCAGCGCCCCGCCAAAGAGGCGCGCAGGCGCACTAGCGCCCATAACCCCAAGTCCTACTTAGGGATATGTTTGCTTCAGGGCAGATGTGGCTTTACCCGTCGCTATTTCTCCGTTAGCGCATGCGAAATTTTCGTACGCCCCGGCAGGTGAGGCGAAAACAGCCGCTAAGCGCCTGAAAGGTGGTTGGTTGAGGGGCTGTTTCGAACTTAGGGCTTAAAGGACCGATGCATTGGCTAAGGTGCTTACATTCGGTTCACGACCCAGAGCTGCTCCTTTCAGGCCGCGACCAGGGGGCAATCCTGGATGGGTCGCGAGAAAGTCGCGGGCTCCTACCCCCTAACGCTCCCGCTCGCCAAAGAGCGCTGTTCCAACCCGGACGAGATCGGCCCCCTCCTCTATCGCCACGCCGAAGTCTGCTGACATCCCCATGCTGAGCTTGATGCGGCTCCCCTCGAATGCGGTGTGCAATCCTGACTGCACAAGCTCGTCACGCAGCGTTGCCATGCGCCGGAAATCCCCGCGCGCCTCTTCGGCAGTGTCGTAGAGTGCAGTAATCGTCATGAGGCCTTGGAGCGAGACGGCGTCAGACATGCTGCTAGCTTCTCCAACAGCAGCGGCGACCTCGTGCGGGGAGAAGCCGCTCTTTGCGCTGTCTTCGGAGATATTCACCTGCAAAAAAACTGACTGCTTCTTGCCAATCTTGCGTGCCTCAGCAGCGATGGCTTGAAGCACTGAAAGCGAGTGCACCGACTCAATCACGTCTGCTACCTTCACCGCATCCCGTACCTTGTTGCTCTGCAGGGGTCCGATCAGGTGAAAGGCTGCTGCGGTGCCTATCGCAACGCGCTTAGCTTTAAGCTCCTGCACGTAGCTTTCCCCGAGCACCGGATTAATGCCGCGCGCCTGTGCAAGGGCAACGAGCTCTTGGACGATTGGCAGTGGCTGCCTTTTGCTGACAGCTACGAGCGTTACCTCTCCAGCGCCGCGGCTGCTGCGGCCACACGCCGCTTCGATCTGCGCCAGGATACCATCGAGCTGCGTTGCGATTGCGCCAGAATCCATCATGCGACTTTTGCTAAACCACCGCACCGAGCTTCTTCAGCCGCTGCATGAGCGCACTGATATTGAGCCCAACAACATTCGAGTAGGATCCCGATACGCTCTCAACGAACTGCAGACCTAGCCCCTGAATCGCGTAGGCGCCGGCTTTGTCCATCGGCTCACCTGACTCGACGTACCGTGCGATCATTTCAGCATCCATGCCAGCCATCGTCACTTGCGTGACGTGCGACCACACCTGAGAGAGGCCGCGCTCGCGGCACACCAGCGCAATTCCGCCCCAAACTTCGTGCGTGCGTCCGGCTATCGTCGCGAGCATCGAGTTTGCCTCCTCGACTGACTCGGGCTTGCCGAGCGCCTTGCCGTCGATGAACACCGTTGTGTCAGCGCCTATAACCAGCGCATCTCGCTGCTGGTCGGCAACCGTTGCGGCTTTGACGAGAGCGAGCCGCTCAACCATCTCCTGCGGGGTCTCTCCTGGGACGGGAGTTTCGTCGCAGCCAGACACGATCACCTCGAAAGCGACCCCGGCTTGCCCGAGCAGCTCGCGGCGCCGCGGTGAAGAAGATGCCAGCACGATACGGTATTGAGCTGCGTTCACGCCGTTCTCTCCTTGTAGGCGCGCTTGCAGGCAGCGAGAAGCGTTGTAAGCAGCGCCTCGTGCAGCGATGCGGCGCGGTGCGCCTCGATCTCTCCGCAGCACTGCGCCTGCACCAGCCACTCCCTGCCGTCTACGCGCTCGCACTTTAGGCAGGCAACACCCCGTTTCTCTAGCAGCGCCACGCACTCGTCTGCTGAAGGTATCCAAAAGAAGTGCTGCGTGTGGCCGTCTGGCACCGGTGTTGTGGTTCCGGCCGTGAGAGACAGAAGCTTTGGCCCGGGCAGCACCTGAAACTCCTCGTGTCCCAAGTCGGCGAATCCGCGCGCAACGATGTCTCCGGGCTCAAAGCGCGGCTCTAGCCCCCAGGTGCGAAGCTCGCTGCCAAGCTTGAACTGCTCGCGCGTGAACCACATAAGCGCTTAGTCGATACTCGGCTGCATGCGGTCGAGCATCTCAACGGTTGATGTTCCGCCCTCAACCACCGTCATCTCTGACACCTTGGTGATGCGCGCCTTCTCGTGCAGCTCCTTCACCGACAGGGAGCCTACGTTGCACATCGTCGAGCGCAGCTTGACGACCGACACATCCACTTTGTCTGAGAGCGGGCCACTGTACGGGACGTAAGCATCAACCCCCTCTTCAAAGATAAGGTGAGCGGCCTCGCTCTGCTTGTAGCGCTGCCAGTTACGCGCGCGGTTCGAGCCTTCGCCCCAGTACGGCTTGTAGAGCCTTCCGCGGTAGCTAATCTTCGCTGTGGGACTCTCTTCGGTCATGGCGAAGTACTTCCCCATCATCACGAAGTCGGCACCCATAGCGAGCGCCATGATCATCTGTGTGTCAGAGTTAAGCCCGCCATCAGAGCAGATCGGGACGTAGATGCCGGTCTCTTTCGCAAACTTGTCGCGCTCACGAGCCACATCCATCACGGCGCTAGCCTGGCCACGCCCGATGCCCTTCTGCTCGCGGGTGATGCAGATCGAGCCGCCGCCAATTCCAACCTTGACGAAGTCCACCTCGGCTTCTGTCGCCATGTAGCGGAAGGCGTCGGCTGAGACGATATTGCCGCCCCCGAGGATGATGTTGCTGCCAAACTTCTTGCGCAGCTGCTTGGCGGCGTCTGCCTGCCACTCGGTGTAGCCGTCCGATGAGTCGAGGCACAGCACGTCGACACCAGCCTCAACGAGCGCCGAGGCGCGCTCCATGTAGTCGTAGGTGTTGAGCGCCGCGCCGACGACGAGGCGCTTGCGGCTGTCGGTCAGCTCGTCCGGGTAGGAGTGGTGATCGTAGTAGTCCTTGCGGAACACGAGCGACTTGAGGTTGCCCTGCTTGTCGACGATCGGGAGGCACTCCTTCTTGTGCTTCCAGAGCAGGTTAGTGGCGTCCTGGAGGCTAACGCCCTCCTCGGCAAGCACGAGCCTCTCTCGCGGAGTGAAGAAACCCTGGACGCTCTGGGTCAGGTCGTCCTTGTACTCCCAGAAATCCTTGCTCGTCAGGAGCCCGAGCAGCTTCGTGTTGCGTCCGCCACCCTCGGTTATCGCAATCGTGGAGTGCCCAGTCTTGCGCCGCAGGTTGAGCGCGTCTTGCAGCGTCGCTGTCGGAGCAAGATTCGAGTCAGACTCAACGAAGCCGGCTTTGTGCTCCTTGACCTGCTTCACCATCTTCGCCTGCGACTCAATCGACTGAGAGCAGAAGATGAAAGCAACTCCTCCTTTGCGCGCGAGGGCGATCGCGAGCTCTGGTCCGGAGACTGCCTGCATCGCGGCTGAGACAAATGGCGCGTTAAGGGCGCCCTTCATCCCGTCAGCGACTCGAAAGCGCTGAATCGGAGTCTTGAGCGAGACGTTGGCGGGCACGTGCTCTTTCTTGGTGAGCCCAGGCAAGAGCAGGAACTCGTGAAAGGTATGGGAAACGTCGTCGATGATTACTGCCACAAGGCCTCCTGTTAAAACGGGGTGCGCCTGCCGGGTCGTGCGCAACGCTGCCCCCGAGACCCATGCAACCCCAACGGCTGGCGTTGCCCGACGGTCCCGGGATGTTGCGGCAGGAGGTTACCTCAGCTGGACAGCAAGTTAAAGAGGCTCTAAGGCTACGGAAAGGCGGCGCGTTTTCTACCCGACGGATGCCGCCACCGGAGCAGCTCAGAACGTGGGAGGTTGCTTGTCATAGGTGGCCCAGGAGTACTTCTGCTCGATGATAATATAGCACTCCCCGATATCGTTCGAGACTCGATGCCCCTTGATGACGAGGCTTACCGGCGAAGGCTCGTCCGTTTTATGAATCATGCGCTGGTGCGTAAAGAACTGGCGCCGGATGTAGCCGGCTTTGTTCTGCATCTCTACCAGTGTAACGATCCCCTGCTGCACATCGTTGAAAGGAGCGAAGCGGAAGGAATCAAACGGAGTTGCCGGAGCGTATTCGATCGCCGCGCTAGGCATCGATGAAACCGCCTCATCGACCGGAACCTTCGGCTGTGGCAAGCCATCTGAAACAAACATCTGAACCTTCACCCTGCCCCGCTGACCCGCTGTAGCGGGAATTCCTGAACCATCTGCGTAGAGCGTGAAGGCGGCTTCCGACAGCTCGTACGAGGACGGCTTGAGATCAATCCCGGTGCCCCCCGCGATATCGATGTCGCCGACATGACGCGGACAGACAAAGAGACCCCAGTTCTGCCCTGGTTCCGTGGGAACTGGCATCGCAAAGTAGACTCCGGATTGCTTCTGGCCACCGACAAAGGCCAGCGGCGTAGCCCCCTTTAGCCGATCGAGCCGGGCATAAAACCCGGAGTGGTCGCGCCTATCGAGCACGTCACTGTGCTGCACGAAGAGGCGCTCGGGCTCAGCCTTTACGGTGATAACAAACTCTTCCAAGAGAGCACTTCCAGTGGAATCCCCTGCGTTGGCGAGGTCGATTAGGGCCTGGACTTTTGGCCGGAAGGTGAGCTTCAAGTCACCGAGCGACGAAGTCACCTTCGTCTTGCTGGCCGCCCATACGCCAGAAGTCATAGAGTCGACGGCTTGAGATGAGTGCTGCTTCGGTGTGTTGAGGTGTACGCTAGACCGCACGCTGTCCACAAATTGGTCAATTTGATCAACCGTCAGCGGCTGGAACAGATCACTCGCGACGGGCGAAGCCTCTGGCGACAGAGCCGCAGGTGTCGGCTGCGGCCACGCCTGCTGAGGGCGACTCAAGGTCACGGCGAAAAACAACAGCGTTGTTAAGATGCTTCCTTTCATGCTCAAGAAGCCTAGCAAAAGCACGGCGTTGCCGCGAGGCGCAACCTGCTGACTCTCGCCCGTCGCAACCCTCAGCTCTCCCGAAACATCAGGCGCCGTACACTTATCCCCTGCAGGACTCCTATTCCGAACATCAGCGAGATCATCGCAGACCCGCCGTAGCTGACCAGGGGCAACGGAATCCCCACAACGGGCATGAGCCCAATAACCATCCCGATGTTAATAACGATATGGGCGAAGAACTGGGATGTGATACCGAAGGCAACGAGAGCGGAGAATAGATCGCGACTGCGAGCAGTTACCCGCAGCATGCTGGCGACCAACATGAAGAAGAGCCCGATCACCGTAACTGATCCTACGAACCCCCACTCTTCCGCGAGCACCGAAAAAACGAAATCGGTGGTGTGCTCTGGCAAGAATTCGAGCTGACTCTGGGTGCCCTCCCGGAACCCCTTTCCGAACAGCTCCCCGGACCCCACCGCTATCTTTGACTGCGTGATGTGGTAGCCACTCCCTTGAGGATCACTCTCCGGGTTGAGCAGCACCAAGATGCGGCGCTGCTGATACTCATGCAGCATGTTCCATGCAGGATATGCGAGTACAGAGAGCGCCAGCACTATCGTGACGAGTGCCCTCAGACGGACTCCCATGAACAGGATCTGAGACACGCCAACGAGGCCCAGGGACAGCGCCGTGCCGAGATCCGGTTGCTGCATGATGAGCCCCATCGGGAGCGCAATGATAGCCAACGGAACGATCAACTCTGTGAGCTGGTAGGAGCGTCCGTCACGCGGAGGATTGCGGGAGAGCCTGCGAGCCATGGTTACCAGCAACCCAAGCTTCGCAAACTCCGCTGGCTGAAGATTGGCGAAACCGAGGTCGAGCCAACGTCGTGAACCGTTAACAACTACGCCGAATCCAGCCACCCCAAAGAGCATCAAGATCGAGACGCCGTACAGCAGGAACGCGTAGTGAAAGAAGAACTGAGTCGGGATGCTCATGCCAATCAACAACACAACTATCCCGGCAGCAGCGTACACAAGCTGCTTCAGGCAAGCAGCACTCGGAAAATCAACGGTGGCAACTCCAAAAAGGTTAACGGCAGAATCCGGATCGTAGCCCGCGCTGTACAGAACTACCAAACCGCACGAGAGCAGCAGCAGTGTGCCCCCCATGAGTGCCAGGTCTAGGTGAGAGAGTGCCCTTCGGCCTAGCGCCAACATCGCTCAGCCCTCCCTCGTCGTGCCAGGAGTGCTCTGAGCGGCAACGGTAACCTTGCGCTTTCGCTTGGCAGGTTTCGGAGCCGGCTCTGGCTCGACCTCTTCGGGCACACCGAAGTATGCGGCTAGAACCTTTCGCACCGCCGGCGCCGCAGCAACCCCACCGTGGCCACCGTTCTCAATAAGGGCGACAGCGACGACCTGTGGATTATCGGCAGGCGCATAGCCCGCAAACCACGCGTGGTCCTCCTCCTGTATCCCCGACTCACGGGAAGCTACCTGAGCCGTACCGGTCTTTCCGCCTACGCCGATTCCGAATTTCTCTGGCAGCGCCGCACGGTGACCCGTTCCTCGCTTGTCCGAAACGACACCGACCATCGCAGCTTTGAGCCTGTCGACCACCTCCGGTTCAAGCTCCACACTCCTGACGACCTCCGGCCCCGCCGGGGCATCGAACAAGACACGCCCGTCGCTCGCCGTGATGCGCCTCACCAGGCGCGGCTTAAGAACCTTCCCGCCATTCACCACCGCAGCGAGGCTACGCGCGATCTGAACGGGAGTTGTTGTCACTGCACCCTGGCCGATGGCGACCGAAAGCGTTTCTCCCGGGTACCACTTCTTGTCCTCCTCACGCTTGAAGTATGCCTCCTTCCACTTTGTGGAGGGAACGATTCCCTTATTTTCGTCTCGTCCGGCAACTTCGGTTGGCTCGCCAAGACCGAACAGATCTTGCGCGTAGTGATGGATGCGATCCACGCCGAGCCGCTGCCCCACCGTGTAAAAGTACACGTCACACGATTGCGTCATCGCGTCAAAAAGGTTCACTGAGCCATGACCAGAGTGCTTGTGACACTTAAATGACCGCTTGCCGAACTTCAGGTATCCAGGACACCAGATCTTCTCATTCGGCGAAACTACCCCCTCTGAGAGAGCCGCTGCCGCCACGAAGATCTTAAAGACTGACCCAGGCGCAAAGGCGCCTTGCACCGCCCGATTCGAGAGCCTGTTCGCCTTCGGATCAACCAGAGAGCTCCAAACATCTCGCGGGATCTCAGATGTGAAGAGCGCCGGCGCGAAACGCGGAGCAGACGCCAGGGCCAGAATATCGCCCGAGCGCACATCCATCACCACAATCGCTCCTTTTTTACCCTCAAGAGCCGCATCGGCGGCTATCTGCACTCGGTGGTCAATCGTGAGCACTATGTTGCTGCCAGCCTTCTCTGGGCTGCGGTATGCCTCGCCGATCTTGCTCCCGCGCGCGTTAACGACGATGCCCTGGGTGCCGCGCTCGCCACGCAGGTACCGCTCCAGCTCAGACTCGATACCGTACTGACCCACGACGTCCCCCATCAGGTAGTCGCTGTAGGCCGCACTCTTCAGCTGCTCTCCTGATACCTCGCGGATGTATCCGACCACATGCGCCGAAAGCTCACCGTGCGGGTAGTCACGGGTCGGAACAGCCGACACAACGATCCCAGGAAGACGGTGCTGCTGCGCTGAAACCTGCGCCACAACATCTCGGGAAACGTCGCGCAGTATAATCTTCGGCTCAAACCGTCTCCGTTTCCCCTCTTTCGCGAGCCGCGCTTTTAGCTCCTCCGGATCCTGCCCAACGATCCTCGCAAGAGCTTCAACCGTCTCCTTCGGGTTAGGGCAATCCTCTGTGACCAGCTCAACATTGAACGAAGGGCGATTTCGCACGAGCACTTCGCCCAGTCGGTCGACTATGAGTCCCCGTGCAGCCGGAATGTGCACGGTTCGAAGCCTGTTGTTTTCTGAGCGATCGCGGAAAATGGCGCCTTGCTCGATCTGGAGGTACCACAGGCGCACTACCAATAACGAAAGGCACACGAAACAGAGGGCTAGTGCGCACCATACTCGTATCTGAAGGTTTGCCTGCCCACGGTCGAATCCTGCCATGGCAACCTACGCTGCTGAGAGAGAAGACGAGTTTCGAACAGCGGTCGCCAATCCGCGCTGGCCAGGCTTTGCGACAATTGCAACGACCCATGGCGCCAGCACCGCAGTAACTGCCGCCTGTCCGAAGATCTGAACTACATGCTCTAGGGCGGCGAGGTCGCTGTTCGGACTCAGGAGGGCGAAGAACACTCCTGCAACGATCGTCGCTACAAACGCCACAAATGCCGCCACGAGGCCTGACTCAAGGAAGAGTCGCTGCGACACGAGGGCGAGACCGGCGTACACCGTCACAAAAGCCCCGGCCCATGGGCCAACGAGCACAGCTGACGAAAAGTCGAGCAGGAGGCCCAGCAGAAACGCTGAGATGACGCCTGGCGCGCTGCTTCCGGAGAACGCCGCGGCGATTACCACCAGCAACATGAGCTGCGGCAACGCTAGCGTAGGCAATCCAACCTGCGCGAGCGCCCCCTGCAGGAGCAGCGCGACAAACCCGATGATGAGGAAACGAGGTGCACTCACTGGCTCACACCTCCAGCTGCAGACGGATCAAGGTGCCTCGGCACACCGACAACCAATACCTCTTCGGCTCTCTGCGCATCGACCGCTGGCTTAACCGACACGGACTGGAACAGCCCTGGACCCGCCACAGATACGGAACCAACCGTCCCGAGCACGAGCCCCTTCGGATAGACACGGTCGAGCCCCGAAGTTACAACGAGATCCCCCGGCTTAATCGACGCGTCTTTTGTGACAAAACGTAATTCACACCCCGAAGCACCGGCACCCTGCAAAACGCCCCGAACCCTGGTCGACTGAACAAGCGCGTCGACACCCGACGAGTGATCGTTAATGAGCAGCACACGGGCAGTGTCTGGACTCGCCGCAACCACCTGCCCAAGGACCCCTTGCGGAGTAACGACCGCCATACCGATGTCGACACCATTCAAAGTCCCACGGTTGATGAGCAGCCCTCGGACCCAACCAGATGGATCGCTGCCTACGATCGATGCAGCAACTCCTGCCACTCCAGCTTCTCTTGAGAAGCGCAACAGCTCCCGAAGCCGGGCGTTCTCCCGCTCTACCTCTGACATCGATGCGAGATCGCCCTCCGCGCGCGCAAGCCGCTGCTTGAGCTGCTCGTTCTCGGTCGAAACTCCACTCAGGTACACGTACCGAGACCATGCCGCGCTCGCACCGTCTTTAGTGGCCTCGAGTGCTGAGCCAAACGGCCCTACCACTTCGGCAACAACCACACTGCCCACTTGCGCAACTTCCGGATGACGGGAGCTGTATGCAGTGAGAAGAAACGAAACGCAGAGGAGAGCGATGGCAGTGCCTATGACCTGCCCACGAGCAGAGAAACGGTCAGTAATTCCAAGCAGCACTCGCGCCATTACTCTCAAGCCTTAGGGGAGATGCAGCCACGACTGGGGCGACCAGCGGCGGCTGCTAGAAACCGGGGGTCGATGCTACCATGTCCAGGGAGAGAATACAGCGGAACCAACACCTGACTGGTGAGGCAGTCGCTCCGTATATAGGTCATTTTTGCGAAACCCGACCCCCGGAGAGGGTGCCCGCTGGCGAAAGGCTGTGGTAGGGTCCCCCGGTCGGATAGCTGAGAGAGGATCTGCCCGAATTAACCCTATGCTCTACCGCGCTTCCCTGAGCCTGTTCGGGGCACTTCTGCTCCTCGCCTCGGTGCTCCTCTGGAACCGACATGCCCTGAACGCTCCATGTGTTAAGAACATGGACCGCGCCTACACCCACTTAAGCGTTGAGGTAGCCAAGCGGGGTGAAGCCTTTGAGGGCGCATTTAGCCATGCCGGCTTCCGGCATCCTGGCCCAGCGCTATTCTACTACCTGGCGGGTGCGGGCTCGGTGCTCGGACCGTTCATGTCCGAGGAGGACAGCTACCGCGTAGCGGTGCTAGCGCTTAACTGCACTGCTCTTGGTCTTGCAGCTTTCCTTTTAGCCGGGCTAACAGCCCATCGAACCTACGCGCTGCTTCTTCCCGCGCTTGCGTTCGTGGTGATCACCCCTCGTACCCTTTTTGACTACTGGAATCCCTGCCCTGTACCGGCCCTCACCTGCGCCTACCTGCTGGCACTCGTGTACGTTGCCCACGCGCGATTCTGGTTCCTGCCACTCGCGTGTCTATTAGGAAGCTTCACGGCCCACTGTCACGTCAGTACCCCCCCTTTCCTCGCCGCCACACTTCTCTACGCTCTCGGTGCAGCGATCTGGAGGCGCCGTGGCGAAGCCGGTTCTCCGGCATCCCTAGCGCTCCCCCTGACAGTGTCGTTCGCGGTTTCACTCGTCATGTGGTGGGGACCTCTCTCCGATTGGTGGCGCTTCGGCTCAGAAAGCAACCTGGGGGTGATTGCTCGTTCCTTCCTCGAAGATCACCGCACTGCTTCGCTCAGCCGAGCCTTCTGGACCGTCTGGCACCTAGCAGCGAAGAGGCTCAATATCTTCTTCGGGCTTTCCGAAGGTGCTTCCAACCTCCTGCCCCTGGCCCTGTTTGTGCTCGTTGCTATCACAACTCCGAAGCGTGGGGCGTTCTTCCACCTGCGCGTACTGCTACTCGTCTCGTGGGTCGTAACGATCTTGGCACTATCCCGCAGCTTCCAGCCCCTAGCTGACTACCTCATCTCGTATTTCCTGGCGCCTATCGTGCTGGCACTTTTCCTCGCGGTTGTCGCAATCGTCGAACAGTCGGCGAAGCTCCTATCGCCTCGAGTGGGCTTCTCAGCAGGCCCCTGCAGGTTGACTGCTTGCGGTATCGCCCTCGCGCTGGTGCTCACCAGCGCTATTCGCCATCCCGACCCAGGGGCGAGCCATAAGCGAGACTCGTGCAGCTTGATGCGCTACGCAGGCCGCTTTGTGGTAGCGCTCGATCCGAAACCCGGAACAACGTACGCAATTACGCCGACGACACTGGAACTTCGAGGTTTCACGGTTTTTTTCGCTCTCAGCATGCTGGAGTCCGGAGCGCAATTCTGCTTCGATGACCAGTGGGAACACTACGTTGGGAGAGCGCTGACCTGCTCATACCGTTCGCGTGAGGGCTCCACCTCGGCAACAGTTCCGGTAGAACTCGCATTGATCGGCGAGGCGCCAGCCCGGCGAAAGCAGCGCGAGAAGGGCGCACCGATCAGGCGCCGCAAAGTGCAGATGAATTGGGTTGACGCTGGCGGAGATTCCCGAAGCCTCGAACTGTCAGGTCGCTCAGGGAACAGCTGAGCCTGTCCTCTGAGAATCTAGATAAATCCGGTAGCGGCACACTCTAGAGGTATGTTCTGATAAAATGTATGACATCCGATCAGACTCCACCCCCGTTTACCGCAGAGAAAGCACAGCGCGTTGCGCTTGTTGTTTGGTCAGCGATTACCGCGACTGTCCTACTGATGCTTCTCGCGGCAGCCTCCATGGGCGGCGACTCCGCCCCTGTTCAGTCCACCCCGGAGAGGGATGCCTTCCTGCGCATCTTCCCCATTCTTGCTGCCGTGAACTTGCTCGGATCTGCCGTCTTCTTCCGCTTTATCAAGAGCCGCACACACAGGAGGCACGGCGGCATTACCGCCAAGGATCTCGAGGCCGCGGACAGCAAGCGGCACATGGGCTTTTTCGGGGCTATGGCGATCAGTTGCGCGCTGCACGAGGCGATTGCGGTGCTTGGATTCGTTCTTTCACTGATCTCAAAAAACTTTGCCGACTCGCTGCCGTACATCGGGCTCGCAGTCGTTGCGAATCTGGTCGTATTTCCCTCCCGGCGCAACCTTGAGAAGTTCTAGGCCGTGAGCGCGCCCGACGGCAGCGGTCGGTGCGGCATGCGACTTCTGTCCCTGCTTGAGGCTAAATCGCAACCTCTTTCAGCAGCTCGCGCTCATCCAAGACGGCTCCCGAGCCCACAACCACAGCAGACATTGGGTCCTGCACAACCGCCGCCTTGATCCCAGTTTGGTGGGTAATGAGCGTGTCTAGGTGAGGAAGGAGCGATCCCCCACCGACCATCGCGATGCCTCGATCGAGGATGTCAGCCGCTAGCTCTGGCGGGCACTTCTCAAGAGCGATCTTTACGACCTCAACGATCTGGTTGATCGGCTCAGTGAGCGCCTCTCGAACCTCGCTCTCGGAGATGATCACGGCTCGAGGAATACCCTGCAACAGATCCCTGCCCTTGACCTCAACGTGCTCCTCTTCTCGTGGATCCTTCGGAAACACGCTTCCGATCGCTATCTTTATCTGCTCGGCAGTACGGTCTCCTATCAGCACGTTGTGCCGACGACGCACGAAGTTCGTTATCGCTTCATCCATCTTGTCACCGCCAACGCGAACGGAGTGCGAGTATACGATTCCCTTCATCGAGATGATTGCGATCTCCGTCGTGCCGCCTCCGATGTCGAGAATCATGCTGCCGCGTGCCTCGTTCACCGGCAATCCTGCTCCGATCGCTGCTGCCATCGGCTCTTCAACCAAGTAGACCTCCCGGGCGCCCGCTGACTCTGCCGACTCTCGCATCGCCCGCTTCTCTACCTCGGTGATGCCATGAGGAACGCAGATAATGATGCGGGGACGCACCAAGGTGCGCCGGTTGTGCACCTTGCGAATGAGCTGCCGCAGCATCTCCTCCGCCATCTCGAAATCAGCTATCACTCCGTCTTTAATCGGCCGAATCGCCGAAATGGTGCCCGGCGTTCGGCCAAGCATGCTCTTCGCTTCGCTCCCAACTGCCAGCACCTTCCGCTTCGAGCGAGGGCTCTCATTCTGTACGGCGACCACGGTTGGCTCGTTGCATACGACGCCGCGCCCCTTCTGAAAGATGAGCGTGTTGGCAGTTCCAAAATCGATCGCGAGATCGTTTGAGAAGAGTCCGAAGACCGCGTTGAAGACCATAAGGCACCACTACAACTACATTCGCTGACGAGCGTCTGGGGCCGGGGCAAGCCTGGGGCACGCCCAGAGACAGCGCCGGGGGCGCGCAGCATACAACGACGCCGCTCGTTGTACCTACTACTATCGAAGAAGAATTATGAAGCTGATCGGGGCGCTGCTACGCAGCTTGGGCGACACCACTGCCAGCGAAGTCTGGATCAGGGGTCGCCTCCGTGATCTTGGACTGCAAGAAGGCTATCTGGTCGTCTGGGCTCAATCGGCTGTCGATGAAAACCATCTTCTGAGAGAGAGAGCGGCACGAACCACTCAACACCTTCCAGCAGTGGCCGCGCTTGAGCTCCTCTCGCCTTACGACAAAACCCATTCCCTCCAGCCGCTCGAACAGCTCCTTGTAGAGAGCCTCCTGCTCCTTCGACCAGGTTGGACGGGAGCTCTTCTTTCTCTTCGCCTTGCGGATTATCTGGCTTGGGACCTTCAAGGTATCTCCTCTAGGGATTTCAACGACTTATACGGGCGCTTCAGAAGCGGCGATTCGGCTATCTTACAGCCGGTGGTTTGATTGAACTACCATTTTTAATGTGTTACAACCCCCGCTCATTGTTTTAATGAACCGTGGCTTTTTGGCAAGACGCCAAGTCACCGTCCCAGCAGATAAGATACTCTGATCTCTGGCTTTAAACCGACACTTGCAAGCGAGTGGTTGGTCGTTATCGGGGAACCCCGAGCAGACGGACGGACTTGGGCTGAAGTTTTGAGTCACCTTTTAGCAGATTCGGAGATAACGGACATGTCAGCCGGCGAAGAGACCGCAACTACTACGGCAGCTACAACG
The DNA here is from genome assembly GCA_964654585.1 of uncultured Bdellovibrionales bacterium. Lineage (GTDB taxonomy): Bacteria > Bdellovibrionota_C > UBA2361 > UBA2361 > OMII01 > OMII01. The sequence goes on along the minus strand of CAZZJR010000005.1, from coordinate 46,359 downwards.
AAGACCCCCACGATGACTCTCGAGGCGGCTCTTAAGGCTATCAACAGCACACAGCTTCGCAGTGACCTGCCGACGCTCAAGATTGGCGACACGGTTCGTGTTCACGCGAAGATCGTTGAAGGCACCAAGGAGCGTATTCAGGTATTCGAGGGCGTCGTTATCAAGCGCGCCCGCAACAATGCTGCTGACGCCACTTTCACAGTACGCAAGGTGTCGTACAACGTAGGTGTTGAGCGGACCTTCCCGCTCCACAGCCCGCGCATCGACAAGATTGAGGTGATGACCCGTGCCCGCGTTCGTCGCGCACGCCTGTTCTACCTCCGTCCGCTGCGCGGCAAGGCCACTCGCATGAAGACCCTTTTCCAGGGCGCTGAGGTCGAGAAGAGCGACACTCAGGCGGCGTAGGCCGGCAGCTGCGCTCCGTAGCGCGGAAAAAGCAAGAAAAAGGCGGGCATCACCCGCCTTTTTTGTTACCCCGCGCCTTCCTCGGCTTTTGCTGCGCTAGGCTGTCTGTGCCTAATCGCACACAGACGTGCCCGTTACGAAAGCGGCTATCACTGCTCGAAGACCGTGTGACCTGGCCGAAAAAGTCGCTGTGCCCTACTGCACTATCTGCCGACTGAGAGCTGCGCACCGGCTATAACGCCACCCGCTGCAACGCGCAGAGCCGGCGACTCGACTGGGCCACGCACAACGCCGCCAGGCCTCACATCGACTCCCTCCCGTGCGGAGAGAGGTCCTTGAACCTCCCCCCCGACGATGATTGAGCTAACAGCAGCCGCTGCACCGAGAACTCCACCGCGGCTCACTACCACTTCGTTCGCAGTGAGGCTCCCGCCCACAACCTCTCCCAGAATAACAACCGGGTGAGCTGTAGAGATGGCGCCAGAGACTCTGTACCCAGCCGGTACTACGTACGTGCCCGTAGGCAGCGATCCTTGGACGATCGCTGGAGCTTGAATCGTGTCGGTGTTCTGGACCGTGCCGCGACCGTCACCAGGCAAAAGGCCTGAATCTACCGGAGGAGTTGTTGAGCGTTTTTTGAGAGGCCAAACCATGAGAGCTGTTTACTGCACCTGTGACTCGACTTCAAGAAGAGGTTGGGCAGTCTTGAAAAGTTTCAGTTAAGGACCCCACTTCTTCTCCCGACTCACCCCTCGGGTCCGAGCGGAGGCCGAAACCGACCGTTGCGCACTCAGCGCCCCATCAGGCGGCCTGAGCAGCAATCGTTATGCCAACCTCTTCTCCCTCCAGAACCGAAGGGGGCTGTTCAACTGCTCTGTTTACGTGCACATTTAAGGCTTCGGTGTTCGTTGCCTCCTGGCACGACATCTCCCCTAGCAGGACCCGATAAAGGCGGAGTGCGCCGTCCAAAAACGGGCCCTGTGGCATCAAATCTCTGCTGAGCGATTCTGGTGGCGCGCGAGCCCGGCGAGGGCGCACACTATTGTCTGGCTGAGCCGGTTGATTGCAGCGTTAGAGCTGCCCTCGGAGAAGTGAACGTACATGGCGCTACCACGCTCAGGAGAGGCTACCAGCAGCGATGCCCCTGCATCGAGGCTCACTGGTTCAGCGAGCCCTGTTTCAGCGAGCCCTGGTTCAGCGAGCCCTGGTTTGGCGGGCCAGGCCGCGTGGCGTAGGTTAATTCGCCGCTCGACCGCCGCGGGAGTGGCTGCTGTACTGACGCTCACCTTTGCGATTACTCCATCCTCCCCATCCGGAAACGCTTCGGCCGCCGATGTTCCACGCTCCGAGTCCCCCGGCTCCCGTGGCGACGACTCCGTTGCCCTCAACTCGGGAGAGCTGGCAGCTCTTCAGGACCAAGACCAGCTAGCCCTCAAGCGACGCGACGTTAACGTCGGGCGAGTGTACCCACCTCCACAACTCGACCGCATCTCTGTCACTTCCACCGCGTCTGGGAACCTGAAGCTCTCCGAGCGTCCATCGTTAGAGACACGCCTTGGCGATCGGTTCGCCAACATTACGCTCAACAACAACTACGTTTTCTACACGATCGACCCAGAGCTACAGGAGTACGTCTCGCGGGTCGTCGACCAGGCGCTGGCAAGTCATGTTGCAATCGTGGCGATGAATCCGCGCACAGGAGCCATTCTAGCCATCGCTGGAAAATCGAAGACCATCCCCGATATTGAATACCACGCGGGCTTTCCAGCGGCTTCCTTATTCAAGGTTGTAACCGCGGCTGCGGCCGTCGAGCAGGCAGGCATCAAGCCAGAATCTGTCATATCGTACCGTGGCGGAACCTACACGCTCAACGAGTGGAACTACATCCCTGATCCGCGCCGCGACCGCCAGTCGATGACTGTAGCTGAGGCGCTTGGTCGCTCGTGCAACCCAGTCTTCGGCCACCTCGGCTCGCGCTACCTTAACGGATCCATCCTCACAAAGTACGCGCACCTGTTCGGCTTCAATCGCTCGATCGACCTGGAGGTGCCTCTCTCCTCCAGCCAAGCCTCAATCCCGAAAGAGAGCCTGTACGACTTGAGCCGAACCGCTGCCGGCTTCGGCGAAGTCAGGATCAGCCCCATTCATGCGGCCGTGCTCATGTCGGGGGTGGCTAACGGCGGGCTCATGCCGAGGCCCCAAATGGTCGCAAAGATCGTGTCTCCTGATGGGTCAGTCATTCACGAGTCAAAGCCAGAGGCGCTGCAACGAGTCGTTCAGCCGCAGACCGCCAAGCTCCTGATGGATATGATGGAGCACACAACTACCGTAGGAACGAGCCGAAGGGAGTTCATGCGTGGCAACAGGCCAACCCTGGGCAACCTGCGAGTTGCGGGGAAAACTGGAACCCTCAAGGGCACCGATCCGGTTGGGCTGAACAACTGGTTTATAGGGGCTGCGCCTATGGAGAATCCAGAGTTAGCCGTGTCAGTAATTACAGTTGATCCGAGGTACTCTTCGAAAGCGTCGCACCTCGGCCGACTGGTTATCCAGCGACACTTCAATATCAACCCAGCCCCGGAGCCCGTAAAGAGCAAGTACCGTCCGAAGAAGAGCTACACGAGCTACAAGAAGACGAGCAAGAAGACCTACGGCCGCTCGTCGGCATCACCCAAGAAGAAGAAAAACTAGCGCCCGCGAAAGCCGACTACCAGCTGCCTCTGCTGTTCCGCAAGAGAATCGTTTCCCTATGCAACCGGGAAGTAGAGCGAAATGTTCGTGCCAGCTTTGCGGCGTGAAGCCAGGGTCACTGTGCCGCCGTGCTTCTTCATAACGGATTTCGCCATTAGCATGCTGAGACCAAGCCCGCGTCCAAGGTGCGCACTCTTGGAAGAAACATTCGTCTGCACCACGCCGTCGTCGTCGAAGGGCTCCGCACCATCACCGTGATCGACGATACTCACACGCCCGTACGTGCCAGGCGCAACTTCAAGCAACGCTGCGTCCTGCTGCACCTCGACTCGGTCGACGTGGAACAGGATAAAGCGCTCAGGGAGTCCCTGCATGGCGTCGAGTGCGTTCTCCCCGAGCTCAAGCAGCATCTGTGCCACGGTCGAGTCCGCCAGCTCTACTTCGACGTCTTCCGGGCACAACACCTCGAAGTGGCACTCCTGCCCATGCGAGCTGGCGAGCAGCTCAGCCACTGCGTCCACACACGACCGCAGCGACTTGCGTGTCTTCTCGTCCTCATCACGCCCCGCCACCGTCATGAGACGGCGCGAGAGCGCCAGGCCGCGATTCGCTGCTTTGCGAAGCATGGAGAGAATATCCCCGACGCTAGACTTGCCGTCTCGCCCTGCCGTGCGCTGCCCGATCAACGCAGCGCATCCCAGGATCGAGCCAAGAATCGTGTTAAAGTCATGCCCGAGCGTGCCAGAGAGCTTCGTAACAGCTTCCTCGACGGCTCCTCGTTGGGGAACCGCTGGACCAGGTGCGGGCCCGATCTTCACCGGCCCCTGCTGCGCAATCCACGCCGCAGCCTGCGCAAGTGATGCGACCTCAACATCAGCCCTGGCCTCGCAGATTCCATCGTCACCGCCCCGGCCGGTTTTTACCAAGATTGTTCGGCACCCACCGTTCTTGCCGGTCTGTACATCCGAGCTCATGTCGCCGATCATAAAGCTCTGGGTCAGGTCTACGTTCAGCTCGCGCTCTGCGCGCCGAAGAAAGTGCGGCAGCGGCTTGCGGCACTCACAGCTGTCGGACTTTGAGTGCGGGCAGAAGTAGATCTTGTCGATTGAGAGCCCCTGCTTCGTCGCCTGCCGCATCATCTCGCGGTTCACCGCGAAGAAGTCCTCGCGCGAGAAGTACCCGAGCCCTATCCCTGGCTGGTTGGTGACAACGACTATCCTGTAACCAGCGTCGCGCAATGTCTTGAGCGCTGCGAAGCTCCCGGGTATCTCCTTGAAGAGCTTCGGGTCGCTCAGGTACTCCACATGCTCGTTTATTGTACCATCGCGATCGACAAAGACCGCCGGGCGCTGACCGTAGGCTATCGCCGGGCCATCGGCAGTGAGCACTGCCGCCACGATACGGTCGATTATCGCTGAGGTAGAGAGCCCAGTCCGGAACGGAACGAGCCGAACCTCTCCGCCGTGCGACTCCACCAGCGGCTTCGATGATAGCTGCGACTCGTCGTAGTCTCCAGCCTTGAGGTAGAGGTCTGGCTTGAGCAGCTCCACGTTTTGATTGTTGTTGCGCTCGCCGAAAACAAAAACTAGGTCAACTGACTGCAAGCCCGCGAGCACTTCAGCTCGCTGCTCCTCGCCGTTAACCGGCCGCTGCTCTCCCTTGTTCGCCCGGACCGAAGCGTCGGAATTGAGCCCTACAATCAGGACATCCGCCTGAGCACGAGCGTTCTCAAGGTAGTCGACGTGGCCTGGGTGAAGGATATCGAACACCCCGGAGGTGAAGCCCACCCGCTTGCCAGCCCTGCGGAACTCTTCTCTGAGCTCCGCGGCTCTCTCTCGTGTGACGATCTTCTCTCTCATTGGGCTGTGGGCGTCATGCCTTTCGTCAGGTCTCTTCAGGTATTTGCAATCCGACTCGTATCGATTCAGACCTAAAAAGGTGGTGAATACTCACCAATGTGAGCCCTTAATAGACCAACTTCCCGTTTTCTTGACAACAACCTGTTAGGCAAATAGGGTGCCGGTCGGACTTTCACACCTACAAAAGGAATCCGTATGTTGACGATTGGAGATAGGCTCCCTCAATTCTCGCTCAAGAGCTGCGTATCTGCTGAGGACGGCAAGGAGTTTCAGACGATTAAAGACTCCTCGCACGACGGCCTCTGGAAGGTGCTCTTCTTCTGGCCGCTCGACTTTACCTTCGTTTGTCCAACCGAGATCATCGAGTTCGGCGACAAGGCGGCCGAGTTCACGAAGCGTAAGTGCCAGCTGCTCGGCTGCAGCACTGACTCTGAGTACTCGCACCTGGCATGGAGAAAAGATCACCCAGGGCTCAAGCATCTTCCCTTTCCGATGCTCGCCGACATCAAGCGCGAGCTCTCGACGAACATGGGAGTTCTGCACAAGGATGCTGGCATCTGCCTGCGTGCAACCTTCATCGTCGATCCGGGCAACACTATTCGCTGGGTTTCGGTCAACGACCTCTCAGTCGGCCGCAACGTGGACGAGGTGCTGCGTGTGCTCGACGCTCTCCAGACCGAAAAACTGACACCGTGTGGCTGGACTCCGGGCCAAAAGACCCTCAACTAAGGGCCCGTGACATCGCCCCTGGCCGCGATCGAGCGGCACCTCGTTGAGCAACTCCTGTCGGCGGCGGCTTCTGCTCAGCACAGCTCGGGCGATGTCAGCCACTCAGAGCTGCGGCCCCTTGTCTCGGAGATCGCAAGACTCTCGAGCTCCTATACCGGGCACGAAGTCGGTGAGACCCTCGCCCAGCCGGTCGATTCACTGCTCGCAGCCGAGGCCTACGCGCTCTACTACCTGCCGATCAACGCAGCAAAAGTCGCTCACCTCGCGCCGCTCGTTCAGTCGCCGAAACGTCGCCTCAGGATGCTCGACTTCGGAAGCGGGCCGGGCACGGCGCCCTTGGCGCTATTAGCGACTCTTTCAAATGAGCTGGATGTGGTATGTGTTGAGCATTCTGCTCCGATGAGAGCCGTGGCGGAGCGGCTCCTCAAGAGTTGGAAAGGTAGCGCCACTCTCTCATCTCTGTCCCTCCAACCATCGCTACCGCACGAGTCAGAGCCGTTTGACGTTATCATCGCCGCCAACTCTCTGGCAGAGCTCGGAGAGCGCGATGCCGATGAACTGCTCAAGCGCCTGCTCTCGCTGCTTGGCCCAGAGGGTTTGCTAATCATTCTTGAACCCGGACAGCCGAAGCACACCCGTAGGCTGATGCAGATCCGAGACTCCCTCGTACCCTCCCTGACTCCTCTCTTCCCGTGCACCCGCAGCTCGCCGTGTCCGATGCTTACCAACTCTGAGACAGACTGGTGCCACGGCTCTCTCTCCTGGAAGCAGCCGCCACTCAGCCGACAGCTTGACTCTCTACTGGGGTTCAACAAGCACCGCATTAAATACTCAGCCTTCGTGTTTCAGCGCGGAGCAGAGCTGAGGCCAGGTGTGCGAGTCATCGTGCCGGCAGAGCGGACACGTCGCGGAATCGAAGTCACCGTGTGTGGTGAGAACTTCTACGGCCCTGTTCGTATCAAGAAAGGTCAGCGCTCTGACGGAACGCGCGCGCTTGAGAAGGCCTCTGTGTTTGATCGAGTGCAGATCTCGGAGCCCCCTCGGGCTGAGCTTTCCGAGTCTCTCGTTACCGACTCCAGCCCACTGTAGCCAGATACCCTTGCAATCAAACCTCTTTTGATCTTTTAAACACCTGATTTCTATACGCTAAGTGAGGTGCGAGATAGGTGTTATGAAGTTGTGAAGATATGCCGACCCTTACCTTTGCCAATAACAAGGCAGGGGAACTATTTCGGGATTCTGGGGAAGGGATGCCTAGTAAGCTCCAACTTAAAACGCTCTCGGCGTCAGGCGAGCTCTTAAATGTCATTAACTGCTCTGCAGGCAGAATCAGTGTGTTCCGTGGCAACACGCCCGCGGACCTTCGCCCGTTCCAGCGCGCACTGATCGGCATCTCAGGCAAAGAGAAGATGGTTGTTGCTGTAGACGGCGGCGACTACAACCATGAGAGCCACAATGTTGTGGGGCTCGGTGAGGTGCCTCCGCACGCCGGACAGACGGTCCGGGAGTTCTTCTCAAAAGCTGGCGTGCACGACGCTGCGCTCGACAGCCTCCTCAACTCGCACGGACTAGAATCAACTGCCGAAACAAAAGTCTCTGCTCTATCCCCAGACCAGGAGCGCAGAGTGCGCATCCTCGTTGCTGTCTCTCAGCCTGACAAGGCGCTCATAATTAACGAGCCGTTTGAGGTTCTCACCAGCCAGTGGAAAGAGCGATTTGCGGAGGTACTGCTCGACTTCGCACGCGCCAAAAATGGCCTAATCGTAATCCCCAGTTTGTCGTACCGCCCTGACTCTTGGATCGACAACTCTCTCATTGCGCGCATCGAGGTAGGCCAGTCAATTCAGCGCACCATTGGCTTCGGACAAGCAGGCTCTGAAGCCAACCAGATGATGGAGGACCTCAAGCGTCGGCTACGTGAGGACAACGCTGAAGAGGAGAAAGGTCCGCGAAACGCTGCCTTCGCGGCAGGAGCAGGCGCAATGCTGCCGGGCACTGGCACAGACGGCGAGCCACCCTCAGACCTTGCAATGATTAAGTCATGGCTCCTCGGCGGAGAGAGCAAGACCTTCAAGCTGCTGAGCACTCTCTTCGCGGCTGCTATCGGCATCGGAAGCGCAGTTGTCATCATGAACGCGAACAGCAAGGAGTCCCAGAAGTCCGCACCGCAGGTCGTCGCGGCCGTGCAGCCCGCCAACCCGGGCGAGAAGCCTAAGCAACCGCCCGCAAACGCAATCGATAAGGCGCTTGAGCCTTCGAAACAGTCGGCATCCGCAGGAGAGGTAGGCAGAGCGCAGCCGCCGGTGAAGGTGCGCCATGTGCTCGACGAGTATCCAGAGGTGATTCGTGCCTCGATCATCGATACATCCCACGG
>CAZZJR010000005.1:24731-38201 GCA_964654585.1 uncultured Bdellovibrionales bacterium | reverse complement strand
TGCTCGACGAGTATCCAGAGGTGATTCGTGCCTCGATCATCGATACATCCCACGGCACCGTCGGTGAAGTCGCAGAGCCGGAAGAGCACCAGCCGCAGCAGCCGACCACCGGCGCGAAGAGCGGAAATCTCTACAGCCTCCTTGAGCAAGCCGGGTCGGAGTCTTCTGGTGGAGGCTCATCGTCGCCGCCTCCTCCGGTCGAAGATGACTCAGAGTACGCAGAGGGCGAGCCTGAACCACAGGACCCACAAGATCAAGCCGAAGAAGACCAGAAGCGCGAAGAGATCCGGGCGAAGTTCTTGGAAGCGATCCGGGCAGCGGCCGAGAGGCGTGAAGCTGCTATGGATGAGGAATAGGAGCTCTTCCTAGAATTGCCACAGCTACATCCGCAATTCGGAACCAGGAGGGCTCATAGCCGCCCGCTCCTTACCCCCTTCAACTCGACCTCTTTCTCCTGCACTTGCACTAGATTCTTCGTCCTAATCCGTTTCCTCCGACGCGAATCTTGGTGACCATCTGCGGAAATGTGCTGATTATGAGCAAGAAGCGGTACCGGTGCCGTCGGTATTTTACTCAACGACGAGAGACATACAGCTAGCTCGGTTCATCCACAATACCGGCGCGAGACCGAAAATCTCGGTGGTGCGCGGATATGATCTCAAACACCTCTTCTGGCGTATCGACGATGTGAATCATGCTAAAATCTTTCTCCCCTACGAGGCCACGGCCTAGCGGAACTTGCTTCATCCAGTCGATTACCCCGCTCCAGAACTCCTTCTCCAAGAGCACGATCGGACGGGGAGTAGCATGCTTAACCTGAATAAGCTGCCAAACGAAGAAGAACTCAAGCATCGTCCCAATGCCACCTGGAGTGCAGACGACAGAGTGCGAAAGCCGAATGAAGTCGTCCAGGCGAGAAGAAAATTTGTGGTGATGCCGTTTAATGTCGAGATGCTTGTTCGGCTCAGGCTCAAACTCAAGCTGAATTGAGAGGCCGTACGACAGGCTCTTCGTCTTCTTCTCTTCGCGGCCGAGACGCGCACCTTTGTTGGCAGCTTCCATGAGCCCCGGTCCGCCGCCGGTAAGAACATCAATTCCTTCCCAGCTCAGAAACCTGGCCAGCTCGAACACCTCGTTGTACGCCTTCGTCTCTGGCTTGATTCTCGCGCTGCCGAAGATGCAGACGCGGTAGAAACGGTCTTCGTCGAGCTTGCGAAGCTCGTCTTCAATCACCATCGCGCGCTGGTACAGGAGCCTGAGCCGCTCATCGAGGTGCTTACGGCGCTCGCCCCGGCTGCCGCGTCCCGGCGAACGGACCCCCGGAACTCGGGGCGTCCCATCTTTGCTGGCATGCGGTTTTCGGCCCCGCCCGCTTGAAGTGAAAGAATTTTTACCTTTACCGCGTGTCATAATATCTCGGTTCACCCGCAAGGTAGCCGCTACAGAAGCCCCATGCAACCAAGAGTATCACAGAGCCGCGAGTCGGCGTAGCTGCCAGGCTCATTTGCCGGTTTACTTTCACCCTCGCCCGCCCTAACGTACCGGGCAGAGAAAAACTGAGTATCGATAGGGATCTCGTAATGCTCATCTGTGGAGTTGACGAAGCCGGTCGTGGGCCCCTCGCCGGACCGGTAGTAGCTGCTGCCGCCGTCTTCGATGAGGGCTTCCAGCACCCCGACATCAAGGACTCAAAAGCCATGAGCGCGAAACAACGCGACGCGCTCTTCGAATACATACAGAAGACAGCACGTTCTTGGGCGATTGTGGCGGTAGGACCCCGCAGAATCGAGGAGCTAAACATCCTGCAAGCAACCAAGCTAGCGATGAAGCTCGCGGTAGAGCGGGTCGAGGCTGATCTGGTGTTGATCGACGGAAATCAGCAGATTTCGTGCCGGTTTCCGCAACGTACGGTGGTCGGCGGAGATCGGTTGCACGTTCAGATATCAGCTGCGTCTATCTTGGCGAAGGTGTGGCGAGACCGCCTGATGGAGGCGCTCGGGGAGCGCTACCCAGGCTATGGGTTCGAGCAGCATGCGGGCTACCCAACACCGAGCCACAAAAGAGCGATTTTGGAGCTCGGCCCATGCCGTGTGCACCGCAGAACATTCGCAGGAGTAGCCGGTATCTCAAGGCCCTCCGAAAACTCGAACAACGAGCCACCGATGCCTGTCGCCGTCTAGCTTCGCAACTCGAAGTTGGAGCTTGGGGAGAGCGTGCTGCTTCCCACTACCTGTCGCACAACGGCCTCATCCTCATCAAGCGCAACTGGCGCGCGGGCAGACTCGAAGCAGATATCATCGCTGTCGAAGGAAACACGATCGTCGTCGCAGAGGTAAAGACCAGGCACGTGCGATTCGCGCAGAACCACCCTGCGATCTCGGCGATAACTGCCGAGAAGTACCTGCACCTAGAGCGGCTTGGCTCAAGCTTTGTTCACAACAACGGCCCACTCTGTCGGCGGTACAGGCTACAGAGTGTGCGAATCGATGCGGTTGAGGTTTACTACGATAAACCTCCGTGGGGGCTGCGCCGCGTTGCACAGCTCACCTGGCATCGTGGGCTCGAACGGCCGTGCCTCAGGCCTGCCGAGCTTCATGCAAGAGGGCGGTCTTGAGCGAAAATGGCGTTGCTATCACACCCAGCAGTTGTAGAATCAACGCCGCGCGCTGCCCTGTTGGCTGCGCGCCGACGGCACTCACCGCGAGGATTCACTATGCACCGTTTCACAGCTACAGCATCCCTGATTGTCATCTCTGTCGCGTCAGCCACACTCTTCGCGATTACGGCTCTCGCGGACAACACCCCGTGGAAGAGCATGTTCCAGCCCCTGCCCGAGGTCGCGGTGTCTGCAGAGAATCCGCTCTCTCCAGCAAAGATAGCGCTCGGCAAGTCGCTCTACTCCGACAAACGCCTCTCGCTCGGCAACGATATCTCGTGCAACTCCTGCCACAGACTTGACAACTTTGGCGTCGACAACGAGCCAACGTCTCCGGGGCACAAGGGCCAGCGTGGAGACCGCAACTCGCCTTCTTCGTTCAACGCGGCGCTTCACTCAGTGCAGTTCTGGGACGGGCGCGCGCCGTCGGTCGAGAAGCAAGCGCTCGGCCCTATCCTTAATCCAAAAGAGATGGCAATGCCCTCTGAGGCTGAAGTTGTCAAGCGCCTCCGGAGCGATCCAGCGACCGTGGCCGCATTCAAGGCAGCCTTCCCTGCACAGGCAGACCCGATTACGTACGACAACGTAGGAAACGCGATCGGAGCCTTCGAGCGCACACTACTCACCCCATCACGCTTCGACCGCTACCTAACGGGCGACGACTCTGCACTGACAGCGAAGGAGAAGGAGGGTGCCCAACTCTTCGTTGAGACAGGCTGTGTCACTTGCCACAATGGCGTCGGCATCGGCGCGGGGATGTACCAGAAGCTTGGGCTCGTGAAGCCGTACCCGTCGCAAGACCTCGGACGCTTTGCAGTCACGAAGAATGAGGCCGACAAGCTACTCTTCAAGGTTCCCTCACTTCGAAACGTCGACAAGACTGGCCCTTACTTCCACGATGGCTCGGTGAAGACACTGCCCGAGGCTGTCTCGCTCATGGCGGAGTACCAGTTAGGGAAGAAACTCTCGGCGCAGCAGGTCAACGAAATCGTCGTGTTCCTCAAGACCCTCACGGCCGAAAAGCCCCCCAAGACCTAGCGCTACCTGCGCGCCACCTACGGGCGGTTGCGCCTCATCAGTTCCTGACTAAAACCGCCAGCTTCGGAGCCGTTGCCCCCGCCGTGCCCCCTTCAGCTGGAAGTGCCCGAGATTTTCGACTACAACCGGGCCATGCTGAAGCCAGACGAGAAGCCGCAACCCGCGCCAGCGCTACTCTTGCCGTCGTTATTTGACAGCACCTTGAGCCAGCGCTTCCTGGCCTGCGAGCTGAGCCCATCTCAATCATCGGGGCTGCAGAAACTCGCAAGCCTCTGGGCAAAAGCTGTATCGCAGCTTCAACCGGCGCTTGAGCGCAATCGCTCAGTGCTTGGCCCTCTCTTAGACGAAGTAGCAAGCGGGCTCTTCAGGGCCGGCTCGCCGTTTCTCGCCCCATGGCCCACGCTTGCGGCCAGCTCAAAGCTGCTGGTGAAGGCCGAATCCGCCGACGTGAAGGAGGTTCGGGCCCTCTTAAACGGGCTGCACGAGATCGCGATACTTGGGTCGCTGCTCGGAGCGTACGGAGCAGGCCCGTTTCTCTCACGAAGCGTAACGAAGCTTTCTGCAAGCTACGCACCGTCGACCACCCTGGCAGCTCCGCTGCAGCGTGTCTATCGGCACCAGCTGACACTCGACGCGGTCAACACACAACTCGCTGCTCATGAGCTTGAGCCGCTCACAGCCGCAACTCTCTCCGCTCCCCTGCCCACTCCTCTCAAGCGTTCACTCGACGCGCTCTCCGGGACGGGTGCGCCGCTGCATGCCAAGGAGCAGCTGATCGTTGAAGAGTGCCTGCGGCTGCTGGCGACCCCAGAGAGAAAGCTCGTGATCGCCACGAGCCAGGACCTCTCTTCTCTCATCGCATCGCGGCTTCGAACCGCCTTGAGAGGCGCCCCCGCCGGATTCGTTCGGGAAGCTAGTCGAGAGCTCAGCAGCGCTTCCCTCTCGGAGAGGTCCGATCACGCCCAGGTTATCGTCGCGCCAATGGGTATTCTGCTCTCGCTTTCGCCCGCAGATGTCGCGCGCCTCTTCATCTTCTCCCCGCTCGTAATCGAGTCCGAGCGGATGCACCATATAACCAGGGGGGTGCTTTCGCAGCTCCAGGCCCACTTCAGCCCCGCTCAGGTCGAGGTGTTGCGTTCCGAATCCCCACTCTTCCTGGTAGAGCGAACCCTGTACGACGCGGTGATCGCCGAGCCGCCGGCCCACACGTTCATCGGACAGCCCCCAGCTCCGACAGAGAAAGCTGCCAACGTCCCGCAGCCCGCCGAGACTCCTGCTGCGGGCGCTGCAAGCCCACCAAAGCGGGCCCGCAACAGTATCGCTGTTGAGCTTCCGACTGTGCGCGAGAAGCTGCTCTTCGACGATGCCACGATGCAGTCGATGGCGCCGCCGCTGCCCCCAACGCCGGAGAAGATTCCGCCCCCAAAAGTCGAGCGGGCCTCGCTTCCCACCACCGTGGAGCAGCTCAACGAGGCCCTCGGTATCGCTCTCGTAAAGCCCACGCTGACGCCCCGTCCGGATCAGCTCCAGCGCCTCTTTGAGATGCTCGAGAGCGGTCACCTGCGTTGGATGATTAAGGCGCCCACCGGCTTCGGAAAGACCCCCTTCGCCTGCCTGGTTGCTGCTGTGATTCTTGGCGACTCGCCGCGCAGGCCGGCAGAGACTCGTCGTGGCCGTCGGCTCGTGTACGTCACGCCGAACGTCGACCTGTGCGCGCAAGTGAAGCGCGAGATACTGAAGTTCCTCGACCTCCAGGGCTCCGACATTTCGATCCTGAACGGCGAAGTCTCGAACAAGCAGCGCCGAGCGATCCTGGCCGACAAGAGCAACAAGATCCTGGTGGGTACCCCTGAAACCCTGCGCAAAGCGATCTCCGTCGCCAACGAGGCCGATGGATTCGCCTCTATCTCCGCCATGATCATCGACGAATTTCAGGGTGCCGAAGGCGATCACCCGATGGCGATCCTGACGCGCGATGCAGAAGCCGCCGGTATCCCGATTCTGGTGCAATCGGGCACCCCGGCGCGCGATGCCGAAGACCTGGGCGAGAAGCAGCAGCTCGTCTCACTCAAAGGAGTGCTGGTGCCTGAAACCTTGCAGCCTCTCAAAAATCACGAGCTGCTAAACTCTTTCCTCCCTGAGCGGCTCACATGGCTGGTTGAGGAGCTGCACGGGTTCTCATTCCAGCCGTACATCGAGAGCCGCGAGCAGATTGCGAACGCCAAGTCCCTCGTGCGCCAGATGCTCGGGGAAGAGACCCCTACCCTCTTCCCGAGCCGCATCTACCTCTCTCGCAAGCCACACATGGAGAGCTTTGGCCCGCCAAGCTCGCAGTCCTTCAAAAAGCTCAAGGCAACTGCGCAAGAGCTTCGAGCGGCCGTACGCAAGCGTCAGGCTGCTCTTCGGGAGCAGGGTCTCCAGCTTTGCGATCGCGGCTCCCAGGCCCTCACGGAATTAAACTTCGCTTCACTCAATATCGCGCGCATGTCGAGCCTCGTATCGCGCACGAACCTGCTTGCGGCGGCCGGCTCCTTTGCATTCCTGCACGACTTCGCATCGACCTGGATCCAGCGCTGGCTAGAGGCACCGCGCCGCTTCGGTGCCTTCCCAGCCTTTCAGGACTTCTTCCGAGACCCGCACTTCCGCTCAGTGATTCGCTCCGTTGCAGAGGGCACCCCGTACATCCACTTGCTTCAGTCCGCGACATGCGCGGATGCGCTACAGACCGCCTTCGGTCTCTCAGACGCCGAGATCCCTGGCTCACCTCAGCAACGCAAAGCTCTCTTCCTCGACCTTGCCCTGCTTGAGATGTCGAAGCGCGAGCCACTCGACCATCCGAAAGAGGCTCAGCTCTTTAATCGCATCGAAGAGCTGCAGCGACTTGGCCAGGCTCGCGGTATCATCGTCTTTGCCGAGCCACGCTACCTGACGAAGCACCTGGCACTCAGGTTGCACCACCGCTTCGCCGCAAAAGGGATCCGCACGGCTTTCGTCACAGGCGAGGGCGACGGATTTGCAGACCGGCTGCTGACGGACCTTGAGAGAGCCCGTGGCGGTGCGTCACGTGGAACGAAGAGCGCACTCGGCTCGTGGGACGAGATCCGAGCCGCGTTTCAGCGCCAGCCCGGCGAGCCGGGCGAGAGGGCAGAGATCCTCGTGGCGACCAGCCGCCTCGCGGTTGGGCACAACTTGTCCGCAGCGGCAGAGGCTCACATCTACTCGATGCACGCCGACGCGCAGAAACTCATTCAACAGGTCGGGCGAGTCGGGCGGCCAGATGGCGAGAACTTCTTCGGACGGGTCGGCCAGTGCTTCTACCACGTGACCCGCAATACCTCCGAGTGGCACCTCTTTCAGAGCGCCATAAAAAAGTACCAGTGGATGCGCACAGCCCTCTCAGTCTCGGAGACCTGGCCCGAGCCGGGCTCCGACGGAGCCGCTAGCGCTTCGGAGTCGGGTGCTTGAGGATCGAGAGCAGCCCAACCGTTGAAGCCGGCCACTCGCTCTTCACGTCTGCCGGAGCATCTGGGCAGAGCGGAGCCTGATTGCATCCATGACACCGCCCCTCGTCCAGCCCATTCGGCGCCCAACGGGAGAGAGACGATACGGGCGGTGAGATACTCGAAAACTTGCCGACCTTAGCAACCAGCCGCTGCCTGAGCGTGTGCACGAAGGCATCCAGGTCAAGGTCTGCGGCACACACTGGCCTAAAGCGACGCGGGGCTGAGAGCTCCTCGCCTGAGAGGTACACGTCCCCGAGAAAGATCATGTCTGCCGTCAGCTCACTTGGCAGCTTCGGAACCAGCCGCCCCGAGCGTTCAAAGGCGCGCCGTATCTCTGGCTCAAAACGCTGGAACACGTCGCGGTAGCGCTGCATGAGGTAGAGCGCGTAGTGCTTGAGCTGTGTGGTGTGCTCCTCCTGTGCCACGAGCGCCGGCCGTCCCGAGTGCTCATCGAGAGCGTTGGTCTTCCAATCCATCGCAACCAAACGCGGGCGTCCGTCGGAAGCAAACGAGAGGTAGACGAAATCGAGCACAGCCTTCACTCGGAACGTAAAATGCGCAGATAGCCCCCTCTGCGCCAGCTCCGGAACCGGAGGATTCTCAACCGCCGCCTCTATCTCGTAGTAGGGGATAGAGAGCCCACCCATGCTTAATATCTGGAAAGGGTCCTGCTTGAAGTAGGCGACGTTCTTCTCTTCCACCTCAAGGATGAGTGCTGGGTCCACGCGCTGCAATCCTCCCGCTGGCACCAACGCTCGTGGGTCATGACGAAATACATCGTCGCGGTCGAGGTACATCAGGTCGTGCCAGTTCACCAGCGCTTGTCGCAAGATCTCCTTGCAGCGCTCGAACCTTCTCGAATCAGGGGAACTCTCGGGCAGAACGACGTGGGCTGGATTGTTGCTGCCAACGAGCTCTGCCTTGAGCTTCACGTGCTCACGAAAGCGTGGATGGTCACGGTCCGAGCGCCCATTCGGGAAGCTCTCACTCCAAGAGTCCCCCTCCATAAAGCTGAAGCGTTCGAGCACCGACTCAGAGATGCGGTCGAATTCGTACGGGGTCGGGCTCTTGAGGACTCGCCCCTCAGGGTTAAGTTTCTCGCGGTGCGCGTCGAGCACTCGCCGAATCCCCTCGTGCACAACCGTTCCAAGGCCATTCATGTACGAGGATAAGGAGCGCAGCAGCCGCTGCTCACGCTCGTCGATGCCCGGAGCGATCCCGCTCCCCAGAAACCACGCCCGCTCACAGCTCTCTTGCAGCATCAAACTAGTGTGCGACTCGTCGATAACTGAATTGAACACCCCCTTGGGCTTTACCTCCGCGGGCGGCGGTCCGGACTGAGGCACCGGCAGCTTGAGCCCGAGCTGGTCGAGGGTGAGGCTGCCTCTCGCAGAGATGTTATTAGCTGGATTTGCTGCCCTGCTGGCTCTCGACACACCGTGCTCCGCACAACGAAAAGACGGCGCAATCCTTACCAGGCTTTCCCCCTCTTTTCCAAGAAAAGAGGGTCCAGAGTCGGTTTCAGGCCGGTTCGGATCCCGTCCTAGTGGGACAAGTGCGGATTGTTTGCAACAGGCCCGCTCAGCCATGAGTTCCTGTCCTCTGGCAGATCGAGCAGTGCCGAAGACCCTGCCTGGGGATTTGCGGTTATGATAAGATAGTGCACGGCTCGGATAACCTCCAGCAAACTCGGAACTCGTATGAATCAAAACGTTCTCAATGTCCACGATGTGCGCACCGCAGGAGTCTCAGGCGACACCGAATCGATTCACCATAGAGAGATCAAGCTCGAGAGTGCCGTAGGCTGTGAACTGAACTGTGGCTCGCGTGCGCCAGTAACCTCTCTTGAGGCTCTCGTTGTGCGCTCTTGGCTGAATCACGACGGAGAGAAGCTCGTGCTCGACCTCAGGGACGTACGCTACTCAACTTCGGAAGGCACGCGGCAACGAGATGAAGCTCTGGCCTACGTAACGCTACTGCCGGCGACTCCGAAGCTCCAGCCTGAGTAGCACTTCGCGAAAGCGGGATGGAAGCCCCTGACACCTAGAATGCCCCGCTCTCTACTGAACGAGCCGAATGCGAGTATCAATCTCGTGTCGAGGCGCCTGGTAGGAGCTGTTGAGCTCACCCCGCAAGGTCACCGGGCCAGTGAGGAACACACGTGACGGACAGCTTTCGCTCACTCCGGGCTGAATTCGAACTCGGAACTCTTCGCCGCTTGGCTGCATGATAGATTGCACCGCGCGGGACCTGCCGTCGTGCAGAGCCAACGCCAGCCCCACTGCAGCTGCGCCACAAGCAGTTTCGTTGCAGCACGTGTCGTTCCCTCTGAAGTATGAAACGGGGCGGATGCTAATCCTGCCTTGCTCCCTCTTCCACCACGCGATGCCGAAGATCGGGTGAGACCCAAGATCGAGCTGCTTGCGGGCCGCAACGATGTGCCGGAAGATAGCCAGTCGAGAGTCGGCCGGCGGAGCCTCGTCCTCATCAATCAGCACCTGCACGATACCAGCCCGAATAACTACGTCGCATCGGCACTGCTGCTTATCGAGCACCAGCGGAACTCCGCGATCAATTCGCGCACTCGATGTGCGCATCATCTCAAGCTCAACCTGCCAATCATCCCCTGAAGCCCACACGATCGACTGGAGGACCTCGCGGCTGCCTGAAAACTCAAACGGGATGTGAAGACACTCTCGGTTCACCGCGATCCGCTCCCAGCGCACAAACGGAATCGCTTCGCGATTACTGCTGTAGAGCTGAGCCAACTGCGCGGCAACCGATCGCGCGGTGTTGGGGCTGAACACCCCACCCACCATCTGAAGACGAACAGCCGCACCCTTTGCCCGAGGACGCTCCAGGAAACCGCCCTGCTGAAAGTGTCCGTACCGGGACCGGATCACTACCTGCGCTCGATCGTACTCGTTACGCTTCAACCTGCGATTGGCAAACACAAACGTGTCGTTGCCTCCCGGATAACAGTCAAAAAGCAGTGAACTCTCATCAAATACGAGATTATGTAGGTCATCCATGGTCGGTCCCTCCGGGAAAGCGTACGGACGCTAGCCGATTTAATCCGAAGGGGTAGCCGGATAAGAGTTCAGGCGAGGATTCAGAACGGATGCGCCCCTCCCAACCCAGCTCAATCGTACAGCTCCGGCCCTCAGGTGGCTTCAACATCCCCTACCGGCTATACTCCCACAGATGTCGACCGATGCCCTCCACGAGCTCCCTCCCCCCTGCCAATCCTGCGGCAGGCAGCCGCGCTACTGCGTGTGTGAGTTCGCTTCACCAATAGCCACTAAGACGAAGCTCCTCATACTACAACACCCGCAGGAGCCTGGGGTCGACATTGGCACCGTTCCGATCATCACCGCCTGTTTCCCCGACGCCATCGTCCGCACCGGACTATCGTGGGCCAACCTCAAAAAGGCACTAGGGCGAGAAGCCGAGAACCAGCGCTGGGGCGTGCTCTACCTCGGAAGCGTTCACGTAGAGAACCTTCCGAACGACCGCTCGCTCTTCGTCGTCAACAAGAACGGCGAGCCGCGTCCCGATCAAGACGAGGTTCTCAAGCGGCTTGAAGGCTTCATCGTGCTCGACGGAACGTGGAGCCAGGCGAAGACACTGTGGTGGCGAAACGCCTGGCTGCTCAAGCTGCCGCGTCTTGTGCTGAAGCCAAAGAGGCGCTCTCTCTACGACCGGATCCGGAAAGAGCCTCGGAAAGGATGCCTCTCAACTGTTGAAACCGTAGGCGAAGTTCTCACAGCTATTGAGCGCCGGAGCGACATTCAGGAGTCATTAGATAAGCCCCTCTCTGAACTCGTCGAGCGGCTCGCAAAACACAAGCCGTCACGCCCGCGCCCACAGCGGCGCCACTGGCGCAGAAGGTAAACGGGTCTATTAAAGCCCCTTCTCGCGCGCGTAGCGCTCAGCATCCTCAAGATCCTGAGGCGTGTCGACCTCGATGCACGGCTCAACCTGATCCCTCGGCACAATGTGCGCCCTGATCCCGATTCCATGCGCCAGAGCCCTGAGCTGCTCAAGCGACTCGCGCTGCTCCGTGAAAGCCTTCGGCAGTCGCGAGATCACATCGAGCGTTTCACGCCGAAAGATGTAGAGCCCCATGTGCTTGTAGCCCAGAGGATTCTCGGCTGTAACACCCTCCACGCCTGGGAAGTTGCGCCAATGCGGAATCGCTGCGCGTGAAAAATACAGGGCTCGCCCGGACTCTCCCAGAGCGATCTTCACCGTAGCAGCCCTATTGAACTCCTCCAGAGAGGTAATCGGCGTTCCGATAGTCGCCATGCCGAACCCAGCATCAGCCGAAGCAAGCGAAGCCACCACGCTGTCTATCACTGCAGGGTTTACGAAGGGCATATCCCCTTGGATATTCGCAACGAGATCAAACGAAGCCCCCTGAGCTTCGAGCAGCGCGCAAGCCTCCGCCACTCGATCTGTCCCGGTCTCGTGAGACGAGCTCGTCATCACGCAACGCATCCCTTTCTTCGAGCACTCTGCCGCAATCTCTTCGTTGTTCGTTGCGACGACGAGGGTAGTAACGCGCTTGCTGCGAGAAGCCTGAAGCCACACCCGCTCAACGAGCGTCTTGCCGTGAATAACCTTCAGCGGCTTGTTCGGAAAACGGCTGCTCTCTAGCCGAACCGGGACAACTCCAAGACAAGTAACCGATCCCTCTTTCATATTCGCCCTCAAACCCTGCCCAATCTCTCGCTCTTGTTAACAGCCACGTGCACGTTCCCGAAACCGATAAAAATACGGGAGACTTGCTCTGTAGAAAAGGTGTTGTGTCCCGAATGAGGTACTAACCGGCCGTTTTCCTCCTCATCGTTGTCCTAGCCTTCTTCTTTCTCTTTCTCCTGCACTTGCACCGGCTCCTGCTCGTAATCAAGAAATGCCGTGGGCTTCCCCTGAACGTGCCCGGAAAGAGAGCGGAGGAGGACGAGGATCAGGACGAGGAATGAAATAAACCAGCTACGAATTGAATTGACGCCGCAGACGTTTTCTACAGCGCAAGGGAGAAAGGATTATATACAAAGAGACCGGCGAGGGCAGAGAGGCCAAAGGCAAACCCAAGCATACTACCCCTCGCTGCTCTCGCTGACCTCTTTGTTAATATTCCCCGCTTCGATCCTGGTCCGAGCATCGCGCCCTAGGTGTTTCTATCCCCTCAAACCTGCCGTCTCTGCTCTCTGTGGATCACGATCTTTGGCTCATTTTTATCGGCTTCGGGAACAGCTCCGCCTCCGCCCCTGCAACACTCGTTCCGCAAATCCCAAGTCCCGGCACTACCGCTTAACCATCTCCGTCCCCGTCTTCCCGCTTCCAACTTCCTGGTACTCGACATCACCATCACGAGCCACGAGGAAGTGCGGCTGGCCTGCGGGCACGAGGTACGAGTCACCCGCATGAGCGGTAACGAGCGTGCTCTCATCAAATGACTCACCGAAGCCTATCGAAAGAGTGCCCGAGAGTACCGTTGTCAGTCGCGCGTCGGGGTGCGTGTGCGGCGGAAGCTTGCCACCAGCCTTGAGCTTGACGCGCAGAGCGTAGAGCCCTGAGCCGCTCTCGGAGCCGATAGCCCAGGCCGCTGAGAGACCTGGAAGCGCGGGAGGTCCGGAGAAAGTCAGGCTCTCCTGCTTCACTACGTTCGGAGACGACCCTTTCTCCTCGGCCTCAGCGGAGGGAAGTGAACCGAATGTGACAGCTAGGGCGACCGAGAGGAGAATAGCGGCAGATTTAGTTCGCATACGAGCGGTTCTACAGCGTGCTGGAACTCGTCACCACCCAGCCTTTTGGGCCCCTGGCTGCCCAAGGCAGCCAGGCGATAAATACCTAGAAAGACTGAGGTGCGTATAACTCGGGGGGCGAATCTGTCCTTTAGGGTTCATTTTAGGAGGGATCGCCCATAACTGTTAATTGGTGAGCAAGGAATGGATTCCAAGCTCAAGGTTGGGAACCTAAAGCTGACAAGGAGGTCACAATGAAGGTTCTAGTTATACTTGCTATTGCATCTCTGATTTTCGGTCGGGGTAAGAAGGTGTCTACTGTTCAGGCCGCAGCGCCCGCACAGCCTCAACCTACCCCCGCCGCGGTGTCCAAGGCCCCCGATTGTGATAAGCCAGAGCAATTCCTCTGGTCTGTCATGTTCGGAGACCAGAACCACTCCGTTCTGGTTAAGCTAATCGCTGCCATCACCTTTATCGGTGGTCAGGTCGCGGTCGAGCTTATTAAGTCTTGGCGCTAGCTAAA
>CAZZJR010000005.1:0-24631 GCA_964654585.1 uncultured Bdellovibrionales bacterium | reverse complement strand
CCTTTATCGGTGGTCAGGTCGCGGTCGAGCTTATTAAGTCTTGGCGCTAGCTAAACGGGTGTGAGCAAGCTTTAAGGTTAAATCCCTTGGACCACCTTGCTCACCACCCTTTTGCAAATAGGCCTCGCGAAGGACCCTCTGGTGGCCAAAATTGGGGAGTTCAGAACAACATTCTTCCGCTCGGTAACCCCCTCAAACCGCTGCCGCAGATCTCCTCTGAACCCTGCTCCGAAAATAGCGCCTCGGAAAACAATGTTTTTAGTAGCAATTGCAAGTTGTTAGCCTATCATTCACAATCCCCAATCCTGAGCAAACAGAACTCTAACCATTGGAAACTGTAATAAGATTTCCCCTCATGTTACCAAGGGGTTGTCGTAAGCGGAGTAACAACCGCCGAAAGGCAACTTTTGAAGTAAGAAAACTATGTCCACAGAAATCATGGATATCATTCAACACCGGGCAGTCACTTTCATTCTGCTCTTCCTCATCTGCTGCTGCATCGTCCGTCAGCGCCGCTACTGGAGAGAGCTCCAGTCGAATCGTCCTTCTACTTCGGTTCGCATCGGCTACAAGCTCGCAACAGCATCAGCGATTATCGGTCTCGCAGTAGCGTTCGGTGTTAACAGCGCCGAAGGCTGGAAGATCTACGGAGCCGTGGTGCTCATGCTCTCCTTCTTCTGCGTGAAGATTAGCTTCTCGCCGGCCATCCTGGCAGTCACGATCGGAATCGTGCTGGTCCAGCACGAGCTCACCGGCTCTGTTAACTTCATCGATGTGTGGCTCGGTGTTGCTAGCGCAGTAATGTGGCGCTTCCCAGAAGATGTTCGCGCAGTATACGCAGCGATCTCCTTCCTCTGGGTTATCTCCACGTTCCTCCGCGCGACAGATGCAGCCGCAGCTGAGACACCAGGCGATCTCGACCCGATCTCCGATGCGATCTCAACCTTCGGCAGTTAGTCGGCTGACGAACTAAAAAGAGCCGCCTCTGGCGGTCTCCTATCAAGACTTTAAGCAGCGAAGCAGTGAAAAACTCTTCGCTGCTTTTTTAATTGCCTAACCCCACTCGCCTCGATTACCGCGACTGTGCTGACGCCGCTCCTTCCCTCTGGCCAGCCTCTGTGACCCCAAGCTCCTCTGCCAAAAGGCGCTGAAAATCCTCCATGGTGGCTCTTCCGCCCCAAACCACACCGATGGCCGAAGCCTGGTTGTTTAATGCGTGAGCCACGTACGGAGCCAGGTCGCCGTAGCGGCGCATCACATGCCAGCAGAAAGCTCCTAGGAGGAACTGTGGCAGCGGCACCATATCGAGGCTCAGCCGCACCCCTGGAGCCAACTCAACGCTGCGACCGGCGGGGCCTTGAGTGATCACGTTGTGGATGGCCGCAAACGCCAACGCACTCGGAACTCCTACCATCCACTGTGAGCCCTCACGGCTCAGAAACATGTTGGGCACGATCCGGAAGAGGGACTCCTCGGCGATCGGTCCGGTCAGTGCCACCGTAGAGTAGAGCCTGTAAGCCAGGAACGGATCTTGTTCGAAGAGCTCTACCGTCCTCACCACGCTACTCTTAGGAACCTCGCGGACCGTTAGACCCGCATTTCCGATCGGCAGTTGAAGGCGTCGGCAGGCGGCTCCGAGGGCGAGCTGTCCGGCCTGGAAAAGCACCAACTCCCAGCCGAACTTCCACCCCTCTTCAAGTCGAAGGAGTCGTCGAGCTGCTGGCTCTGCTGCTTGCTTCGTCTGCAAATCGGTGACGACGCTTCGGAGCAGGGCGCCCCACGAAGCCGCTGAAATAGCTCCCGCACCCATTGAGACGAGAGCGTCTCTTCGCGAAATCGGTCGGCCAGCCATTCTGAGAGCAAGCTCTGACACGCGCTGCGCGTGCAGCCTCTCGAAGGCGCGTTCCCGTGCTTCGGCTAGAGAGTTCGACTCCGGCAAGCGCAGAGGCTCTTCGCGTGAGGCGCTAGCAGAGAGATCGTTTGAGGTTGCGGGATTCATGGGGCGGGAGAGTAGCAAAAGGTGGGGGTGAAGAGAAAACCTGGGCGCGTGGAGAGAGGGAATCGAATTGCTTAAAAGGGCGCTATCTTGGGGCTTTACGGGCCTAAAAAACTCTTGCGATTTTGAGGGTTAACCGGGCGAATGAGGCGAATTAGCCAAGAGATTTCATACCGAATGTACCCCTGAGTACGTTCGGGAGGTGGTGGAACCGATGGTCGGTTTTACTGCTTTTCACCGCTAGGGAGAAATTACGTGAAGACTCTTTCAAAAACAGTTCCCGTCATCCTGGTCGCTTTGACCTCGGCCGCCTTCGGCGCCTTCGTGCTGCGAGGGATGCCGCCGGGTATCGGACGAGCACAGCTGCTGGTCTGCTTCACGGGAACGTTCCTCATGACTTCGATCGCCCTCGGGTCGACATTCATGAAGGACTAAGTCAGAGGGAGCAGCGTATCACATAAAGGTGATATCGGTTCTGCCCCCTCCCGAACGTGCGCTTGTGATTTAGTTCCTCTTCCTCTGTCGCGCATGCAGCTCGGCTCTTGGGGCTGGGTGTTCTTTGCTGCTACACTCTCCTGGCACTCTCCTGCGGCTTTGACTGCGCGCCTCGCTCGGCGGCAGCTCGTTGAGGCGTAGGCTTTTCGTTACCCTCCGCTGCCAACGTTGCCTTATGCGCCGACTGCTTCTCTCGTCTGCACTACTTTTCAGCTCCTGCGTTACAAATCCCCAGCCCCCGCTCGCCACGACGCAGGGAAGAAATCCTCGCAACATCATCCTCGTCATGGGCGATGGCCTAGGCCCGCAGCAGCTGGGAATTCTCTCTGCGTTCGGAAGAATAGACCCAGAGAGCAATGAAGGCTTTCGCGATCTCGCGGCGAGCTCGGTGATCGGAGTTCACCTGCCATTTTCAGAGGACTCGGTTGTCAACGACTCAGCGTGCTCGGCAACTCAGCTCGGCTCAGGGTGCTCGTGTCTGCCGCAGCAGGTAGGAGTAGACAGCCACGGCGCTCCCTGCCCTTCGTTTATTGAAGTTGCACAGGAGCTTGGCATGAAAACCGGAGTGGTCTCTGACACTCGGCTAACGCACGCCACTCCAGCATCCTTCTCGGTGCACGTAGAGAACCGCGGCAGCGAGCCTGAGATAGCAGAGAAGATCACTGCTTCCGGGATCGACCTGCTGCTCTCTGGCGGGCTCTCGTTCTTCCTTCCGAAAGATAGCGCGGCAGCGCTGCCGGCCGACTGTGCTGCGCTTAAAGCGCCCAGCGTCAGAGCCGACTCGAATGACCTTATTAGGGACTTTTCAACGCGCGGTTACTCGCTGGTGTGCAGCCGCGGTGGTCTGCGCGCTGCCTCACAATTGCCCCTGGTTGGCCTCTTCGCCCCAAACGAGATGCGCGAAGCGTTCTCGGAAGGAGCTGGCAGCGAACCAACACTTGAGGAGATGACAGAGCGGGCGCTTGAGCTGCTCACGAACCCGAACGGATTTGCGCTCATGGTCGAAGCCGGCCAGATCGACTGGGCTGGTCACGACAACGATGTGGGGTGGCTGCTCGCCGAGATGCGGCGTGCAGACCGGATGCTAAGGATTATTAACGAGTTTGCCGAGCGCAACCCTGACACGCTCGTGCTTGTGACTGGCGACCATGAGACTGGCAGCTTCGGCTTCTCGTACCGGAAAGCGAGCAAAGACGAGGCACCTGACGCGAAGCGACACGGCACACATCTTCACTTTGCAGACGCCGACGATCTGCGCTCCGTCGCTCGCGCTCGGCGCTCAAACCGCGACACCCTGCGCGAGTTCTTCTCGCTCCCTGACGAGAAGCGCTCTGCCGAGACTCTCGCTCGCTTAGCTTCATATGCCTCTGGACATCCATTCTCGGTCGATGAGGCTAAACAGTTTCTTGCCTGTCTCGACACCACCTCAAAGAAGCCCAAGGTCGACAGCTCCCGCTGCCCTCTCGGGGCGTTCTACCCCTACGAAGACCTTAACCCCGCCGTGCTGCTCGGCCGCCCAGCCTCAGCCCGCACCAGCGCCGTCTGGGGCAACGGCACCCACACCAGCACCCCCATTCTCGTCTTCGCCCGCGGCCCCGGCGCCGACCGTTTCACCGGCGTCCAAACCTCCACCGAACTCGGCGCCCGCCTAATCCAATCCCTCCGAAAGCCGTAGGCCTCGCCCCTCTAAATGGGGCGAGCCGCTTCGCCCCCTTCAGGGGGCGAGCGAGCGAACTCTCAGAGAACTCGTGGTAGCGGTACATTACGGGGCGTTTGAATAAGTGGAAGTGGGGCAAGCAGTTAGGGTGGTAGTGACACCACTCGGTATGATTTGGATATGCGTTGAGTATGCTTTGAAAGCAGATGGGAGTTTGATTTGATTTTCGGAATTAATCTGAGACACGCGGGACTGTATGAAGAGAGACCTAAGGCAGCGAGGGCTCTGAACCAAAAGAAAAAGAACCTCTCGCGTGCCACAGACTGATCCCACTTACATGAGAACAGACCGCCAGGTTGTCACAGCAAGAACGGTGAGAACTGTTCCTACTGCCACTAGCTCTCCTACGCTCCCGGTTCGAATCGGCAAGATACTGACTCTTCCCTTGGTGAACGGCCCCAGAAGAGGCACGCCCGACACGGTACAGCAGTCAGCCGCGATGTGAGTCGCGTAGCCCCAGGCGAAGTGGATCAGCCACTCGCACTCTAGGGTTATCCCAATTGCGAACAGCAGGGCGCAGAAGATTGGAGTGTGCAGGAATCCTCGGTGTCCGAAGATCGACCTAACTACTCCGCTCAAGGCGAGTAGCGGCGCTTCGATAGCCCCCGCGATCCGTCTTCCAACCCAAGGCTGCAACCATCGGCCCCACCTGACAATTGCCCCCTGGTTGTCGATGTCAGGGGCGAGAGAGCCCAAGACGATCAGGGGTAAACTAAACAAGGATGGAAACAAGCCGGTGAAATTGCGCTCAAGTCCAACGCTTGCTAACGCCACAAGCACGTGAGTCGCCGCAGTCATCGGAACTCCTTTCCCCAAAAGGGGAGTTAGGGAACAGAAAAAACCTTTTAAAAGGTTCAGAGACCTCCTCTGATAAGAATGACAAAGAGCATCGCGACCCTTTCGGGTGTGCTCGCTAACGGTACCATCGGGTGTAATCGGAAGGGGCTACGAGGAACTCAGAGCAGAAGCCAGTTCCCTGAGAGAACTGACGAAACGCTGCCGTACGCGACCCGGCTGCGTGCGCATAACCCAGAGGCGCGTGTGAGGCGGTTGGGGGCCGGCTGGCACTAGACGGCGCCGCACCGGCACCATGGCCTCAGGTGACCTCGGTCACCGAATGCGCCCCTCGGCGGAAAGCTGTAACCTCCCCTAATCACCAGGGGAAAACAAATATGGGCGGCGGCGGGCGAATGATTTCGCGCCCCACCCCGTCAGCCTCCCATCTGGAACAGGACAGGGATAGGCCCTGCACCCTACGCCATCAAGGGAGGTCCCCATGACTCGTGTGTATCAAAAAACTTCGCTGCACATAGCAGCTGCCGTCCTGACGGCGGCTATTCTCTGCCTGCCGAATTCGGCGAGTGCCCAAGCATCAAATCGCAAGAGCTGGACCATCAGAGAGATCCTCGCCGAGCGCGAGCCAGCCAAGAACAATCGCAGGCAGCGGATGTGCCAAGGCGGGCTCTTTAAGCCATGCGTCTGCGCACAAGATGTCAGCAACTCGGTCCAGTACCGGCCAGCTGTAACGGAGTGTGGCGGCAAGGCAGCTATCGTAATGTCTGGAAGGTACCTCGACATCTTCAGCGTTGTAGTTCGTGACAACATGAACAAGGACCGCTGGCCAGCCGAAGGGATAAACGGCTGCTCTGAATTCGAGCGAGACACCCTCGGCCTCAACAAGTGCAGTGCTTTCAAGGTACAGAAGACGATAGCTGTCTCTAACCGAAATGGCGATGCTGAAGTGCACTGCCTGGGCGCCAGCGGCTACTCTCCTCTCTTCAGGAACGTGGTGAGACTGACAGCGAAGCTCGAGGATAGACCGAACTCAAGCGACGATCCGCTCGAGCGCTTGTGCCTGATCGGACCTGACAAGCCACTCAACTGAGGCGCCCAACACTTCGCCGCGGCTGGACAGCAGAGCCAGGACACTACTACTGGCCCTGTTCGTCCCCGCCGCTCTGGTCTTGCTCATCGTCTGAAGAGTCGTCACCTTCGCTGCTAACGCCCTCTTCCTCTCCTCCACCCTCGGCATCGCCTTGGTCGGCGTCATCCTGGGCAACCTCGTCTTCTTCCGCATCAGCAGCGCCGTCGTTGTCGTCGTCGGCATCCTGAGCATCAGGCGTGCCGTCGTTGTCATCGTCGGCGTCTGTGGCATCCGGGGTGCCATCGTGATCAGTGTCCTCTGAATCCGCGCCAGCTGCAGCGCCGTCAGCTGCGTTGTCATCGTCCTGCGCATCCGGAGTGCCGTCGTTGTCATCGTCGGCATCTGCTGCGTCTGGCGTGCCGTCATTGTCATCATCGGCGTCTGCGGCATCAGGCGTGCCATCATGATCTTCGTCTTCCTTCTCCTGAGCATCAGCGATTCCGTCGTTGTCGTCGTCCTTGTCTGATGCGTCAGGGGTTCCGTCGTTGTCGTCATCGAGGTCTTTCTCGTCCTCGGTGCCATCGGCATCGCTGTCGATGTCTACATCAACGTCACCGTCGTCTTCCACTTCAAGCTCCACCTCCCCCTTGTCGCTCGCGCTCAAGTCCTCAAGGTCGACCTCCTCCGTGCCTGTTTCGCTGATAACTTCTCCGTCAACATCGAACGAGTCGAGGTCCGGGTCGTTGTCCGAGAACGTGACATCACCCTCGTCGTTCGTCTCTGTGTTAAACGAGTAGCCATCGTGAATCTCAAACCCGCTCACCTCGTAGTAGGCGTTCGGGCCAGTCGTGTCAGTAGCGTACACGATGGTCGGACGTTGCGTGCCGCCGGCTTGGTACGAGAAGCCCGTCTGCGCGAGCGAGAAGACCTGGCTCGTATTCGCCGAGAGCTGGAGATTCGAGACACCGTAGGCCTGTCCCTGTCCGAAAATGAAGAGCTGTGATGCTCCTGTAGACGGACGCCCATCATCGACCAGCGCCAGGTCGTACTGCTCGTTCGCTGGCAGGCGTACAGAACATCCGCGAGAGCCGCGCAGCCTCGTCATGGTCGCTCCGGGGATCTCATTCTTGGCGCCCTTCTTTCCGCGAGAAAGCTGCTTCTTGTCTTTCTTGCGTGTCGCCTGGACCTGCGAGCAGCGGCTCGGCGTGATTACTGAGTATGAGTCACTCGGCTTAGCCGGCTGCCGGGGGTGAGACGGAGCTGGAGGCTTCGGCGCCGGAGAACGGGGAGGCTGGTGCGAGCCGCAGAACGGGCATGCCAGCGGCTCGTAGCGCACGGACAGCTCAGTGAGGTCCATGTCGCCTGCTCCACCCTGCCACGGAGAGGGATCTTCACTCGGATTGAGGGCGGCACCCGCGTAGCTCCACTGGTTGCGCGACGCATCAACGTCTACGTACTTCTCGGCCCCTGGGTAGTTGTTGTCGTACACAAACACCCGGTACGAGCCAGGAGCGAGCTGCTCGACTTTGTACGGGGTCACAGCGTGTCCGCCCGCTTCGCCGTATATTCCAAGCGTCGGGTAGTCCTTTCCAGACTTCAAGGATGCAGTGAGCGAATCGACGATCTTCTGCAGCGGCCACTCGCGGGTTGACGCCGTCACTGACTGAACCGGCTCTAGAGCCTGTGTCGCAAAGTATGCCGAGATCGTGCTCATGAGAGCGTCGTCCTTCGGGCTGAGCTGGAAAGCAGCTTTGCCGCCGAAGTCTGATGGAGACTCCTGCTTGACGTAGAACGCTGCGCTGAGCGCGGCCATGCCTTCGCAGTGGCCGCCCTTCATCATCTCGTTCATCTGTTCCAGCCAGGTCTTAGCTGCCGCCGTAGGAACACAGTTGTTGCCATCGAAACGAGCGCAAACGCGGTCGCCGAAGAGAGCCACAGCATCGTTGCCTGTGAGGTCCGAGTACGGATACTCGTCTCCTCCCCAGTTCTCGAAAGCGAATCCGCTGGGATTTGGGCGGAAACCGCTGTCAGCAATAACATTGCCGGAAGCACCCTTTGCTTCATCACCCGCAGCAGCAACTCGCGGAGCCGCGAAAGCCAGGATAGCCACTACGCTAACCGTAAGCTTCAAGACACTCTTAGTATGTTTCATCGCCAATCCCTTTTTTGCTTGAGCGGCACCCCGCTGACCGCGGCACTGTTGCACTAACATCTGCGAAAGTCACCGCGGTCGGCACCCGTGGGCTCAATTTATGTTTGCAAAAAGGTGAAACGCGGTTATCGGCTCAAAAGGGCGTACCCGTACCAAGTTTGGGATTCGCCCAGCGCCAGCCTGAGCCTACGAGGGCACCCAACATGCTGTATTTACTGCGCTTATGCGCCATTCGGCACGAGAAGATGCCACGCCTCTACCCATCTGGTAAGAGAGTCGAATGACTACGCTCCCCAGATGTCCTCAGTGCACCTCGGAACACACCTACGAAGACGGGAACCTGCTCGTCTGCCCCGAGTGTGGACACGAGTGGACCGTTCAAGCCGCTACCGATACCGAGACTGTGAATACTGAAGCCGCCATCAAGGACGCTGTGGGCAACGTGTTACAGGACGGAGACTCCGTTACGGTCATTAAAGATCTGAAAGTCAAGGGGTCCTCTTCTGTCGTTAAGGTTGGCACGAAGGTACGAAACATTCGGCTCGTTGAGGGAGATCATGACATCGACTGCAAGATCGACGGGATCGGGCCGATGAAGCTTAAGTCACAGTTTGTGAAGAAATCATGAGCCGAAGACTGCGCAGCATTGGTCACTCTCTCTCCCGGGCTGCTTCAGTCCTATCAGCGATAGCACTAGCTGGTAGCTCCCTCATCCCAGTAGCACAGGCCGAGCAGCCAAAACTTTGCTTCATCTTGCCTCTCAGCGGGGGGCAGGCTCCTTTCGGTGAATCGGTTCGCCGCGGCGCTGAGCTGGCTCTCGAAGAAGCGAAGAGCTGCGTCGATTCTCAGCCGGCATGTGCCCTGCGAGGCGCAACGTTTGAATTTGAAAACCATGCCGGAGAGCCAAATCGCGCGCTCTCTGCTGTCCAAAAAATGCTCGGCTCGGGCAACTGCGCAGCATTTGTGATCTTTGGCTCTCCGCAGAGCCTCGCGGTCGCGGATCTCCTCGAGCGAGCAAAGAAGCCCACGATAGCGCTCGGATCCACCGACAAGATTCAGTCTGGCCGCAGCTACATCTTCCGCAGCATGCCGTCTTCGTCTGAGATCACGAAGCCCTTGGTTGAAGAGTCAGCGCGGCGCAAGCTCAACACAATCGGCTCGGTCTCAACCCAGCACGACGGAATGCTCGCCAATCGTGATGCGTTCGCGGCCCAGCGGGGCGCCAGCTACATCAAGCAGGTCGCGGTAAATCCAGACGAGAACGATTTTCGCGCGCTCTCTACACAGCTCCATGCAGCGAATCCGGATGGAATTTTTGTAACCCTCATGCCGCCACAAGCCTCGCTCTTTGCCAAGCAGATCCGGCAACTCGGCTACAAGGGCGAGCTGTTCGCCACGAACCAGGTTGAGAGCCCCGACGAGATCCGCGCAGCCGGCAACGCATTTGATGGCCTCTGGTTCGCAAGGGAGGGCAGCAAGGATTCCGCGCAGTTCTACAGCAGCCTGGCGCGCCGCTACCCGGATGGCTCTACGACGTTTGCGCCGCTCGGCTACGATGCCGCGCGGATCCTCGCGTTCGGCCTGAGCACAGCCGCTCCGGCTGACACGATCGCATCGCTTAAGGACTTTCCGGGCGCTCTCGGTCGGATCTCGACTAAGCCGAACCGCAGCTTCGATGGCCCGATGCAACTCGTGGTAGTGAGAGGAGGGGCTGTTTCACCGATCTACTAGGGATCTCCGGGCCAACGAAGACGGCACGAAAACTCGGGACGACATTGCCGCTTTTTGTTACCCTATTGCTCGATGGACATCCAGCAGTCGAACATTTCGGCAGTCCGCTCAGCAGAGTTGCAGCAAGAATCGCCGTTCCTTCTCTCTGGCCTGCGCTCTGCGCGCGACAGCAGTCGCAGCGGGATTTCGGAAGTCTTGATGGCGCAGCTCCCGATCAAGCCGAAAAGAAGAGAGCCTGAGAGCCCGCCCTTTTCGTACGTAGCGAATGAGATCCAGGCCATTCGAGACCTTCTCGGTGGCTATCCAACCGAAGCGTTGAGCAAGCTGTGCGAAGAGCGACAAGCCGTCACCGATGCTTCTTTGGTGCAGCTTGAGTTGGCTGCCGCCGCTCGCGCCCGATGCGGATTCCTCGACTGGCTCTTTGGGCGGACGGCCATAGCAGAAGCGGCTCTTGAGGATGCCCGAGCCGAGCATGCAGAAGCCGCTCGGCTCTCAACCGAGGCCGATCGCCTCAGCGAGCGGCTTGAGCAAGCTGACAAGCTTTTCTCAAAGCGGCAGCCGACGCTTGCCCTGCGCGACCTGCAGTACCTCAAGCTTCATGCCCCCGTGGATTTACGGCTGGAAGAGCCGATTAAGCGAGCGGAGAGGCTGCTTGCTCGCTAAAGGCTCATCCCTGCGTGGTTGAGCGATTCCGACCTAGCATAGTTTTGGCACCGCAACTCCGGCAGAGAATCGCTGCAACCGCGCAGCTCAGCCGAACACGAAACCAAGCAGCAGAAGCAGTAACTCAAGGAAGAAGTTGCCGGCTGAGAAGACGAGCCCTAGTACTGCGAAAAGTTTTTTCCGGTCTGTCTGGAGCAGCCCTCCGACACCGAGAAAGAAAGAGACTATCGAGACTATCAGCACTGCGATCAGTAAAATGCCGAGGATTCCCGCCGTCGTGGAGTTTTCATCCATTCCGCCCGGCGCCGATGCTTCGATCACACCGGCCAAAATAACCAGCAGCAGGAAGCAGGCCGGTCCGACGAGGCTGAGTATGAAAGACGCTATGCCGATCCCTGAGTGCTTCTGCTGTTCCATCTCTTGATGAACTCTTGCCCTGAGTGTTCCTGTGCGAGCTCTGACTCGCGCCTGACTGGAGTAGCACACCACTCTTTTTCTTGCCACACGCAATGGTTTGGCGGCAGGAGCACTAGGAACTGAAGAGTCGAGTCGAAGAAGCTAGGATCCTCTTCGACCGTGTATTCCAGTCCGTACAACCTGCAGGCTTTGCGCAGCGGAAACGGAGTGCCGTTTCCGCGCACCCGCCACACTACAGGCCGTTGGGTTCACGCCACGCTCGTTGTTCTAAGGCGGCTGCGCCCTAACCTCTTCGGCACCAACGTAGCCCCGAGGCTCAGACCGGAACCCCTTAACTACCTGTTTCAGCGCGGCTTTGTGAGATCTCTGAGCCCCTTCAGCCCGCCCATCTCTGTCTTTTTTAGAGTTACGATGGTACAGAGCTGCCGTATTCGTCGGCAGCTATTTCGTAACGGTCACTCGTCCTTGCCACGATCTAAAGATGGGGGCGAGCGTTATACATACGCTGTCCTGTGTTGTTTGCCGCATCGTTGAGCAGCGCTGCTATGAATCATGGTCAACCGCTTCTTCGTTGTACCGCAAAAAGCTTCGGAGTATTCCTTCTTTTCGCCCTAGCCTACGCCCTTATGTACCCAAATTTTTTCCGGGAGCTCTCGGAGGGGTACATCGGAGGATCGCGCGGAGACGCCGGCATCTACCTATTTTTAGAGAGCATCAACGCAAATCGGTTTTTCTCTCTCTCAAGTGAGGGCTTCGACCTCCCCTCGTTTTACCCCTACCGGCGTGCTCTAGCCTACTCCGACAACTTCTTGCTCCCGGCGCTATGCGCCAAGGTCTTGCTCCCACTCTTGGGCAACGAGGCGCTCGTCTACAACCTGATTATATTGACGGCTCTTGCGTTAAACGGGTACTGCACATACCGGGCTGTGCTCAAGGTCACAAAGAGCCAGGTGGCGTCAGCCTACGCGGGGTTCGTGCTGATGTGCTTCCCCTACTTCGTGTTTCACCGCGGCCACCCTCAGCTTCAGTTTGCTTTTTGGGTTCCCCTGACGTTACTGGCAACCCTCTCCTTCTTTGAGAGCCGAAGCTGGCGCGCAGCTACTGCGATCGGCGCATGCGTGACGGGCGCGTTCTTCTGCTCAGTGTACTACGCGATGTACTGCTACCTGCTCGCAGCAATCGCGCTCCTGGCGCTCTTCGCCCTTCGTCCGCGCAGCGTTGCCTTGAGGGATGTGCTGGTGCTGGCTGCTTCGAACGTGCCGTGGCTAGCGATTCTCCTGCCAGCAGCGCTACCGTACATGGAGGTCCGCCGTTCTTTGGGCGGCAATCCGCTTGAAGTTTTGCGCGCTCACTCGCCGTCTCTCGTGGCATTTGTCGCCCCTCCAGCAGTCGAGCAGCTCTGGTCACGCCACATGCGGCACATCTCTCGGATGGAGGGATTTCTCTTCTTCGGCTTCCTCCCGCTCGTTATGTGCCTGTGCGCCTTCCTCCGCGCCTGGATCTTCCTTACGAGAGACATCGATGACACCAAGAGTCGTCGCTGGTTCAGGCTCGCTGCCTCGGCAACTGTGGCCGCAATCCTCGTCAGCCTCATCCGTGCTTGGCACTTCGCTTCTCATCCTGGCAACCGCACCACGCACCACCTTGCGTGGATCACCGCTGAGACCTTTTGGGTCCTTTTAGGGTCGTCGCTGCTCGCTCTCGTCCTGCTGGGGTGGAGAGCGCGTGAGCGCGTACTCTCTCGACTCGAGGTAACGGCGCTGTTTAGCTTCTTGGCGATCTTTTTCATATTCGCCACGCTCGGTCTTAAAGACATCGGGCCCTCCGAGCACCCAGCACCGGAACTGTATCGGTACCTGAGAAAGCTGCCCGGGTACGACGCTCTCCGTGGTCTAGCTCGGCTAGGGCTCGTGGCTGTGCTGATGATGATTACGCTCGCCGCGCTCTGGCTCACGCAGGCTCTTGAGCGGTTGTCGCTGCGCTCAAAGCGCCTTGTGCCCGTGGTTTCTATCGCGCTTTTCGTTCTGGCCGCGGCAGAGCTCCACTCCCGACCTGAAAAGGTCGCCCCTCTGCTACCGTCGCCAGAGATTTATTCGGAAGCACCCAGCTTGGTTGGGCCGGCGCCAGTGTTGGCTCTGCCGATACGGTCGGCCGCCGTGGGGGGCCGAGAGTTCATGTTCTGGAACTCGCTGCATACGCTCTGGCTTCGTCACGCTCCGGGCAGGATTGTAAACGGCTTTAGCGGCAAGATCCCGCTGTTTCATTCAGTCGTGTCGCACGACCTGGACGGGTTCCCTTCCCGAAAATCCCTCTCAGTCCTCGCCGAGCTAGTGGGAGTCCACCACGTCATCACAAACGCTGAGTTTTATGGGGTGAAAGAGGCTCGCAAACTGCGCAAGAGAGCCTCCAAGCTTCCTGGTGAGGTGCGGAAAATAAAGTGTGACAGCTCAGGCAGCTGCGTCTATGAAGTCAACCCGGTCATGGACACCCGGGAGCTCGATCCGCCGCAGCTGCTGGTTGCCGGCGAGCCATCTCCTCAGAAGCTCTCGTTTCAGGTTGCTCCGATCGGCACCCTTCGTAGCGGCGACTGGACGCTCTCGATGCGAGCAATTCTTGGCAGCGTAGTTGCACAAAGCTACAGCCTCAAGCTCGCCAGCACCTCCGAGTGGCAAGAGGTCTCTGTCGAGCTCCCGGCGACTCCTGAGCGGGTCAATCCGTTCATCATCAGGATTTTAGTCGATGGGGCAGACGGCGCTTTGATCCGAAACTCCTCTGCGGTTCCGCTCAGCCCGGTCACTGTCACGAAAAGCTCAGCAGAGAGCTTGGTTCGCAACACGCCGCTGTGACGGATTGCGGAGGCTAGCCGCTGCTGCCCCCTTGGCGCCTGTACCCAGCGGCGAATGAATCACGCCGTCAGCTCCGAAGAAACCTCCCTCTCCCAAGGGGAGTTAGCATATTTTCGAAATGCCTAAAGGAAGCTCGCACAGATGCCGACTCTCCTGGTGGATTCGACGGAAGGCTATCCTGGCACGGGGAGGAAAATGAGACGCCCACATGTACCTCATCTGCTCGCAGCAGGAGCCTATGCGCTCTCTGTGCTCATCACCTGCTCATCTGGAGCGGCTGAGCCTCGTCGTGATAGTGAGCGCCTAGCCGGGAATAAAAAGCCATCCGAACCGGCGCGCGTTTTCTCAGCGGAGCCTGCTTCTAGGCCGACAACTCAAGCAGCAGCCGACCTGGCGATGTCGCTGCAAGGCAAGTGGCTCTCGGGCGTGTCCTTCGAATCTTTACAAAGAGGCTCAAGGGGTCTGAAGTATGCCGGCTTCACTGTGGGGCGTAATAGTCGCTTCTCGCTCCCGGCAGATGTCGAGTCGAGTAGGGCAGCAGCGCGCGGCTCGGTAGCTACTAAGAAGGGGGCTCTCTCCGTTGCCTTCCTTCGAGACAGAACAGGCGGCGTGATCGGTATCGTCGAGGCTAACACCGTCCTGCCACGCAAAACTGGTCCCTCAGCGAAAGCGAAGGCTGAACTAGAGGCCCTCGGATTTGCCGTGTTGAAAATCGTTCGGGGATACCAAGTCGCGTACTGGAGAAATGACGCACAGCTCTCTCTAGCATCGCTCGTGATGAAGAAGCCTGACTTTATTTCAGGCACCCTGTCTCCTAGACACGCGCTTGAGCTGCTCGAGAGAAGCTCGGCGGACACAGCTCGGGCTGCAGACAAGAGCGGCTCTCCCGGGGGGACCACGTTGCCAGCGGGCGCGATCATTAGCGCCACGACCGCCGATATCCCAGCGAGGTTTATTAATGGAGCGCCAGGCGGACCGCCGAACCAAAACACGAACACTGATGGGCAGCACGGAAAGCACGAAAAAGGGGAGGACCCAGAAGAGGGCGATACGGGTGGAGATGCCGATGGCGGAGCAGCCGGAGGAGGTGGTGGTGCCCCTGGCCTTCCGCGCATACCAGGCGCCGAGGACCGGGTCGCTACCTTCGGCCCAGGCGATGCCTACGTGGCTGAGGCGCAGTGCCAGATAGGAGAGCCTGGCCTAGAAATGCAGGTTGAGGCAGATGCTTGCGTTGAAGACGGCCAGGGAGCGGTGATTACCTGCAGCCGCTTCTACTACTGCTCGTCGTGCTCGTACAACTCTCCGGGCCTCTTTTGTAAAGATGGTTACGCTGAAACATCACGGGTTTCCTGCGACGATGTTATCGACGCAAACCCAGAGCCCTACGATGTCGGAAAGTTCAACCCGAAGCACATCGGTGCCACGTCATCATTTACGGTAGAGGCTCCTGGAGTCTCCTGCGGCGATGGGGCTCTTTCTCCCGACAAGGATGGCCGATTCGTGAGGAACAACGCAGCTTGGAAGGGCAACTGCTTTACGAATATTCCAGACGACGACAGCGGAGAGACCCTGGCGCTCCAGGCTTGCGCTAGCCTCTGTCGAGGCCTGGCACCATTTGAAACTATAACGTGCGCCAAGGGCTCGTAGCCGTGCACAGTGCCCAATCGATTCTACGCGTCGACCGAGCTCACGCTCACTTACAGTGCGACAGCGCAGCCTCAAGATCTCGGATAACGTCACCCGCCTGCTCGATCCCTACTGCTAGCCGGATGCCCCCCGGGTCGAGCCCACGCTTCACCTGCTCCTCTGCCGAGTAAGCCGAGTGAGTCATGGAGCCCGGGTGCTCGATCAATGTGCGGATCTGCCCGAGGCTTACCGCCAAAGTTATCGTGTAGGAGTTCTCAGCTATGTAGTCCATCATGCGCATGCCGCGGGCACGTGACTCTTCGGGTGAGCCGCCTTTAAGGATGAAGTACACCATAAAGCCTGGAGCGAAGTTGCCTTCGTAGTCGAGCATCTGCCGCCGCGCCAGGTCGTGCTGCGGGAAGGACGGCAGGCCTGGGTACTTGACCGTGTCAACGAGCGGGTGCTTCTCAAGAAACTCCGCAACCTGCTGCGCGTTGTGCTGCTGGCGTGGCAGCCTAATCGGGAGAGTTGGAAGGCCATGCGCGAGGATGTTCCATGCTACACTCGGAGAGAGCGTTCCGCCGAAGTCTTTCCTATGGAGGATTAAGGGCGTAAAGAACTCCTTGCGGGTGACGACTGCGCCACCCATCTCGATGCCGAAGCCAGAGATGCCTTTAGTCAGGCTGTGCACTACAACGTCGATTCCTAGCGGTATCGGGCGCTGCCCGCCTGGAGTGCAGAACGTGTTGTCGATCACCGTAAGGATGCGACGCTCTGCCGGGCGGCTTTCGTTCAGCTTCGCGACGGCTGCCGCGACTGCCCGGATATCGATCAGCTCAAGGCTCGGGTTCACCGGGCTCTCGATGTACACCACCCGCGTGTTCTCGTTCACGAGTGGAGCGATGAGAGATGGATCTCGCAGATCTGCGAAATGCGCCTGGATGCCGAACTTCGGCATCCAGTTTGTAAGCAGGCTGTACGTGCAGCCGTACAGGGTGCGGTGCGCGACAATCTCGGAACCTGTATCGAGGGAAAACGTCAAAGCGGCGTGAACGGCTGCCATGCCTGTCGCGAAGGTGACAGCGCACTCAGCCTCCTCCGCAATGGCCAGAGACTGCTGCAGCATGTTGTTGTTCGGCTCGCCCATCCGGTCGTAGACGTAGATCG
Source organism: uncultured Bdellovibrionales bacterium (assembly GCA_964654585.1). Taxonomy (GTDB): domain Bacteria; phylum Bdellovibrionota_C; class UBA2361; order UBA2361; family OMII01; genus OMII01. Next base: position 7,957 of record CAZZJR010000005.1, on the reverse strand, counting down.
GATCCGCTGCGAGCCCAGCCTGGCCTATCGCCTCGAAGCCCTCGGCTCCTCGCGTCGCTGAATCAAGGCGAAATGTGCTCGATGCCGTTATCGGTGGAACGACGTGGTGCTTGTAGTCCCATGTCGTCGTGAACGACTCGCCATAGATCAGCCTGGTGGGGATTGAGTACGAGCGTTCGTCGAGTTTTTTGAGCGTCATAGGTACGGAGAAGGATGGCACCTTGAGACCCTCTTAACAAGGAAAAGGTGCACCCTATACGGGATGTTGACGCTGGCTGCCTGAGGCTGATTGGGCCCCAGCCCTACTTGAACGCGAATCACCAGGCAGCCGTAGCTGCGTCGACTGAGCGCGGCTCAGAGCGCCTCGTCCAGGTTTGAGCCGAGGTCTGATGGCTCACCGATCTCGCCATGCAAGAGCGGTCCGATCCGCTCTCCGAGTTGCTCTACGTAACGGCGTGGTGGCCCGGCTTTGGCTTTCGCCAACTTAATTCGGTACGCAGTTCCGCGCAGCGCTGTTTTAACCACCTCGTCGAATCGGATCGGATCCTCGAGGTCGTCTCGCTTGACGTGCACTACCTCGTACCAAAGCTTCTTGAATACCTTGTCCTGGAAATCATCCTTTCCATCCCGCTTGCCACCATCGGGCCCCCAAGAGAAATGGATCGATCCGTCCAGCTCTAGGATGAGCCGAATTGTCCCGAAATCAACCACCAAGTCGGTCTCGCAGCCCCCGATAATCTGGTTTCGGAAGATGCGTGAGGGGCGGACATGGAGCAGCTCAGGCAAGCTCCGCATCAGGAGATTTTCAGAGCTTGAGTACTTCGGCTCATCGTACTTAGCTATCAGCTTTTGGTACGTTTCGTCGTGCTCTGTAGGAAGCATCCGGCCGAGTGCAATGAGGGTTTGGTACACTCTCAGCCAGTTTCCACACTTCGGGTATTTGAGCAGCGTCTCCTGGCTAAGCCTCTGGGGAACCAGCGCGGGAGCCATCAGCGCCAGCGACCAGAGTGAGCCCAGCTCCTTACGTTTTTCGTATTCATCCCAATGTGTCTCTACGTGCTCAGCAAACCTCTTCCAAAATGGAGTGCTCTCGATCTGAATCCTGCCGAGGGCATCTGCAACTCGGGCAAGTTCTTGCGGCTCAATCTGGTCAGCTCGGGCAGCAATCTCTTCTCCGAGCGGGACGAGGAGCCTCGTTGAGCGGTACCGAATCGCTGCTACTGCGCGGACTACTATGCATAGAGAGCTTGTGTCCGCTGCGAGGAGATCCTGGAGATCTAAAACCTGCAAGCGACTGACGAGCGTCGTGCTTACATCAGAGAGTGCCGAAAGAAACGTGCTAGACAATCGGCGATCGAGCATCTTCAAGTTCACGATGAGGCTACTAACGCGCTTCAGGTCTAGGTCGCTTCGCTGTCCCCTGAGACACCGACAGATATCTGCACACGTTTCCTGGACCGACTGGCCGAAGTCGCCACGCAGAAGACCCTTTGAGCCAAATTCCTCCCGGCCTAGGGTCGTCTCTGATATTCGTATGGTCAGGTACCTCACCAGCCTCTGGACTGACTCGTGCTTTCCGCCGAGCTGGTCGCGGATCTGCGCTGTCAGGTACATAAGCTTCCAGAAAGGGACGTCCAAGAGGGCTAATGTCGGCCGGTACGTGTCGAGCATCCCGATCTCCCGACCGTAGTGCAACACAGCCTCAAGGGCTTTTTCGTTCCCGAGCTCATTGCTGACGATCATCGTTGCTCTTGCAACCAGCTTAGAAAAATGGCTCCGGACTACCTCCTCGAGAAGACTCCCTTCAAATGGCGTCTTGGGAAACATCCACTGCCAAAGTTGGCGTGCTGCATGAGTCGCCTCTCTGGTTTCAACCGGAGCTGCAAGCGGCTTGAGGTTGAGGGAGGTGCGAAGAGCCATCAGCAGCTCCGGAGATTCGGCGCCCGAGACAGCGAAACGCTTATTTTCCCAGTGCGCGTCGAGGAGCGCGTCAAGGTCGTCCCTCGCTATCAGGTCGCGCGCTTTTCCGCGAATGAAGCCCTCTACGCTCTCCTTATGGCACAGAGGCACTAGCTCTGAGCGAGAAAACACGTTTCGCACTGCAAAGAGCTTCTCAAGACTCTGCTCCTGAAGCAGCGAACTGAAGACTCGAGACAGGGGCGTGCTTTCGTCGTGCAGCCCCTCCGCTATCATCCGAGGGATTGCTTCAAGCATGCCTTCGACGCTCTGCTCCCTGAGGAGCGGAGCATACCTCTTTTCATACTCGTTGTTCTCTTCCGCTATTCGCGAACTTTCTCGGCGCTCCGCTTCTCGTTGCGCCGCATGCTCAGCTTCGGCACTGCCCGTGGTTTCTGGCTGCGAGGAGCTCGCCGCGCGAATGAGCAGCTTCAGCTCTGCCATGAGATCTTCCGGCACTGTCCCCGTTTCGCGGAGGTGCCGACCAGCGAGCCGCGCAACCTCTGGGAGGCGAGCCGGTAGCGTCCACTGCTCTGCGCCCTGCAGTTCAGCGATCTCTTCCGCTGCACAACCTGCTGTTGCCTTGCGCAACGCGATGAGCACTTCCTGACGCACGAAGCGCTGGAACTCCGGGCTAAACAACGGAGTGGCTAGATTGAGGCTGAGCCGATTGAGGGTAGCAAGCGGAACAGCTTCTCCCAGTCCCGCAAGGATGTCGTTCGCGCGCGGTTCAAGGGGGGCGCCACGGCAAAACGCGTGCACCATGGCGTTCACGAGGACCTGTTGCTGGTTAGTCGGGACATCACCCAGGCGCTTGCTAGCCTCGCGAAAGAGGTACTCTCCTGACTCGTTCCAGCAGTAGCCCTTTGAGGCCACGATGTTCAGCAGCGACATGAGCCCGGTCGCGCCGTACTGCGCGACCTCTCGCTCAACACAGAGTGCAATGAGGGACCCTGGTCCGGCACCGAGGGGAAAGCCAGAGCTGATGAGCAACACCCTGTCTGACTGAGCTGAAGCCGGGATTACAACCTCCAGCTCGCTCGTGAGCCGCGCGAGAAAGAGTTCGGCACGGGCATCGTTGTGACGTCGCAGCGAGCACTCTTGTAGTAGCGGTTGGCCGAAATGCTTTAGCACCGGCAACAGCTTCTTTTCATAAACAGGCTTCTGGACAGGATCTGATAGGCTCACTCCGAGGCGCTCGCCGCAGAACGCGACCATCGCTTCAAGCACCGATTCGAAGGACCCGTCTTTTACTTGGCGTAGCCTCTCGGCCCACTGGAGTGACAGCGGGAGAGGTGTGACGACCTCCCGCAAGGTCGGCTCACCAGGAGGGGTTGATGGCTGTGGAGACTTCTCAAACATCGCAACGGTCCGTTGTAGCTGGATAGGGGGGTAATGAAAAGTGTACGTCGGCTATGTGCACTAAGACCCTTCCCATGGTCTATAACGATCTGGTCCAAGCAGGAATCGACTAGCCCTGATATCTAGTCGCTACTCGGCGGCAGAACCCGATTGATCCCCGGTGGCCGCGGACCTTGCGCCCTCTCCCAGAAATACGATCCCAGAGAGGGACCGAACTCTTTCGTTACGACGTGGGGGCCAGGTTGTTCCGCCGACGGCGGTTGCGTGTCGATTGCGCGGCGAAGCAAGCGCCCTCTTTTCGCGAAATGGGAACCGGATTTTTCCTCTCGAAAGAGTGCACCCGCTCGTTGTTTGAATCTCAAAGTGCGAATCTTACCCCTGTATCCATTTTCTCAAGGTAGATTTCGCTCCGCGCCGGGGCTCGTTAGAATGCATTCGGCGCCCGAACGTTCTCTCTCATGAGGAGAAACGCCTACAGCTCTCTTAGCCGCAGGCGCACTCATGCCCGCCTGAATCTCCTCTCCACACTCTTGCCGACGTGGCACACTCCCCGCGGTGAGACCTCACCAGTTTCCGATCGAAACCACTAACACCATACCTGCCCAAAACCATCTGTCATCAACCACTTACGATGGTTTCATGCAGGTTTTTAGCAACGCGCTAGGGGAAGTCTTCCTTCCTCTGCCATCCGTGCTGTACGTGTCTCCAGCCCATCGGCTCCCCGGTGTGGAGCTCTCAGGGGCGTTGTGGTATCAACCTACGGAGTTGGTCCATCCACAGGAGTTTGACATGAAAACTATCCGAATACTGCTTATCATCATCCTCGTGAGCGGGAGTTTTGTAGCGTCTGTGCCACGCTCCGCTGAGGCGCAGACGACCCGAGTGTGGAGTACCAGCGAGATTCTCGCCGAGCGCAATCTCCGCTCTCCAGGCCGGGCGAAGTCTTACTGCCAGGGCGGTGTGTTTCAGCCTTGCGTTTGTGCGAAGGACGTTTCACGGCGGGTGCAGTATCGACCTGCCGTCAAAGAGTGTGGTGGGAACGCTGCTATAGTTCTCTCTGGAAGGTACCTGACAGCGTTTAGCGTTGTCGTCCGTGACTGGGAAAATAAGGATCGCTGGCCTGCCGAGGGCGCAAACAACTGTAGCGCCTACGAGCGTGATGCGCTCGGTCTCAACAAGTGTAGCGTCTTCAAAGTTCAAAAAATCCTCAATGTATCACATCCGAAGGGAGCTGCCGAAGTTCACTGCCTAGGCGCCTCCGGCTACTCTGCCCTCTTCCGTCGAGTTGTTCGCATCACCGTCAAGTTGGCAGATGTGCCGGGCTCAAACGCCGACCCTCTTGAGCGTCTCTGCCTGTGGGGCCCAACAGACCCACTCAACTAAGAGCACGTTGCCGTAGGGCCTCGACGGCCCGAGCTGCGGAGAGGAGCGGTGTTGCACATCGCTCCTCTTTTTTTGCGCGTGAAGTTGCCTTCGGCTCTCTCGGCCTCAGCACTCTTCCTCGCGGCTCTCCCTCTGCACCATCTTCTCGGTGCGTGTCTTCAGATGGCTCGTAGAAAATCATTCGCCAGCTTGCACTGGTAACCATCCCGCCGGTGGAGACGCTGCCCGTGGCCGACTCGCCCAATTCATGCCTCGCACTCCTTTTTTCGGTCGCCGACTAGAGTCTATGTGGCGCCTGATACCTCAGGGAGCGGAGCGATACGCGTTGCCGCGGTTGGAGCGTGACACCGCACAGCCGTAGTGACTTGGCGACACTGCAACAGCTACGTGCGGATCCACAGTGCTAACGAAGTAGCTGTCGTCAACTACAGTCCCCAAGAGGTCGCCTCGCGGCCCTGCTCTGTTTTAAAAACGTCCTCTTCTAGCCGAACTTTTTGTGTACCACTTTTGTAAAATTACAGACGTTCAGATCTGAGTCTTGCTCTGGCGCAATAGCCTGAGTAGCAGCGCCGCTGTCGTCGATACTTGGTCAGTCAGCGCCCCCTGAGCGTCGAATCAACCCCTTGGCGCACTGACGGTTTGTCGCAGTACGCGCTGAGAAATCTCTGTACCGAGATCAGGGTTCCCGCCGGCAGAATTTTCCTAGTTTGTACTAGTTTGGTCTCACAGTTTTTCACTCTCGGGGTGGCTCTTTTTAGTCCGTTCGTGGCTCAACTGTCGCCAACACCCCGAGCTGAATCAGCTCCCCAAAATGCGGTTTTTACCGACGTGAAACCATTCAAGAACACGACGTATCCTACCGACTAAGGGCTTGATTTAAGGCGTATGTGAGGCGTCTGGAATCGTGAGTGTAGTATCGGAACATAGTCAGCGGTTTTGTCGAGCCGCGACTCAGTGCCTGAACTGTGGGTCGCCTAGTCGAGGCGCTGCAGCAAAACTACACATCGCCGTCGAGGAGGAGCTAGCGGCTCCGGATGCATACTCTGTTACACGTGTCCGCCTCGCACCTCTAGCGGCGCTCGCTACCGCTCGCTTCCACTGCTTCCGAAACCGAACAGTCTCGCCAGGAGCTTGGAGCAAATGATGCTGCGCCAGGCCATACTCGTGTTGAGGCTGCTCATGATCGTAGCGGTCTTTGCGCCGAGCCTCGCTTATGCATGCAATTTAACTGCCGCCGGCTTAAGCTGCGCAAACCCTGCTTACACGGGCGGCAGCACCTACAACGCAAACGTTGTCTGCACGATGGTGGTCAACCGGCCGGCGGCAGATACCGGCTGCACCTACGTCTCGTTGGGGGTGTGGCCGAGTACGGGCACTCCTACCTTAACGGCACTTTCAAACTCTAGTTCCGGCGGATGGTCTTCACTGACCCACTGTGCTTCGGGGTGCGCGAACGTCACACCCTTCAATAGCGGCGGTCGACTATCGTATCTGCAAGGAACGGTAAACCTCGGCACGAATGGGACGTACAACGTCACCGTGAACGTCCAGGGAAACTGCGGGGACACCAAGCAGGTGCTGGTTAATCTCGGCCAAGCCGCTGCTGCCACTTCCACGTTTTACGATACCATTACGCTGCCGGCCTGCCCGACAGCTACGCCTACTCCAACCAACACGCCGACTAACACCAATACTCCGACCCACACCCCCACTAACACCAATACTCCGACTCACACCCCCACTAACACCAACACGCCTACGCACACGCCGACCAACACGAATACTCCGACCCATACCCCTACCAATACCAATACGCCTACTCATACGCCCACTCGCACTCCGACAAACACAAATACTCCGACTCACACCCCCACTAACACCAACACGCCCACTCACACTCCGACCAATACCAATACTCCAACCCACACGCCCACTCACACTCCGACCAATACCAATACTCCAACCCACACGCCCACTCGCACTCCGACAAACACAAATACTCCGACTCACACCCCCACTAACACCAACACGCCCACTCACACTCCGACCAATACCAATACTCCAACCCACACGCCCACTAGCACGAATACGCCTACTCCCACACCAACTGCCACACCGACGTCCTGCACTGGCCTGTCGCTCTCCAACATTACCTACTCACAGAGCTCGGTCTACTCAGCAAATACAGCGGCAACTAACGCTGGGATGACTAACGGCATTTTTGCAGAGACTTCTCAGACCGGCACCAACTCTGGCGGAAGCGAATTTATTAAGATGGATCTCGGATGTAATTACAACGTCGTATCAGTAGTTGTCGGATCGGACTTCTCAGGGACGCTCCTTGGCGGTTGGGGCCCTTCTTACACCAACAACAAGGACATTCAGTATTCGACAGATAATGTCAACTGGACCTATGCATTCAATACTGGAACCTTTACACAAGGAATTAAGACCGTAGCGGTATCCTTCCTGGCTCGGTACATAAGAATCGTACACCCCAGCTATACCGGAAGTTGGCTTGCGGTGACGGAATTCTACGCCGCTGACACGCCCCCCACTGCCACCCCAACACCGACCAGCACAAATACTCCCACTCGCACGCCAACGAGCACCAATACTCCGACCAATACCCCCACCAACACCGACACGCCCACCCACACGCCGACTAACACCAACACTCCGACTCTCACGCCGACTAACACCAATACTCCCTCTCACACCCCAACCAACACCAGTACGCCTACTCACACGCCGACCAACACCCCTACAAACACCAATACACCTACTCACACGCCGACTAACACCAATACTCCGACCCACACTCCAACCAACACCAACACACCGACTCAATCACCAACTCATACTCCAACTAATACCAATACTCCGACACACACTCCCACCAACACCAACACGCCCACCCACACGCCGACTAACACGAATACGCCCACTCACACGCCGACCAACACTAATACTCCGACTCATACCCCTACCAATACCAATACGCCTACTCATACGCCCACTAACACCAATACTCCGACTCACACCCCCACTAACACCAATACTCCGACCAATACTCCCACCAACACCAATACACCCACTCACACTCCGACTAACACCAACACGCCTACGCACACGCCGACCAACACGAATACTCCGACTCATACCCCTACCAATACCAATACGCCTACTCATACGCCCACCAACACCAACACGCCCACTCACACTCCTACCAATACCAATACTCCCACCCGAACTC